>NZ_JAYKTS010000019.1 GCF_037024155.1 Bacillus sp. 2205SS5-2 | reverse complement strand
TTTTTCAACTCTTTCTTATTGCCCAATTGACTGATTCGAGGAGCTTAAATCGGTTGGAGAAAAAGGCAAAAAATAAGAAAGAACTACAACTTTTTATGGAGTTTGATACCATAAGCGCTTCTCAACTCTCTCGAAAGCAGGGTTCGCTTTCTTCTGACTTGTTTGAAAAGGTCTTTTCTCATCTTGTCTTTAAGATCCAAGGGCAAGTCAGTAAAAACCATCCGATTTTTCTAGATATTGGTTGCCTTCACGTGATTGATTCCTCAACGATGACCATGAGTTTTAGCGAATACCCCTGGGCCACTTACCAGAAAACGAAGGCAGGGGTTCGCCTCCATTTGCGAGTCGTGGTAACGAAAGAATTCACTGTTCCGGATAGGGCCGTCCTGTTACCTGCGACGCACTCCGATCGGTCACAAATGGAGGAACTAATCGAGATCGATCCCGACGCCATTCAATTATTTGACCGAGGGTATAATGACTATAAACAGTATGATCGTCTTTCTAATCATGATGTTCGATTCATCACTCGATTAAAGAAAAATGCTAAGATTGAAGTACTGAATGAACAAGCGCCCGATCCAGAAAATCATATTTTTCAAGATCAAGAAGTCTATCTAGGTGATGATCAAAATGACACGAAGATGAAAAATTCCTTGCGTCTTATTCGAACCAAAGATAGCGAACAAAACGACATCATCCTCCTAACCAACTGCGTCGATTTATCGGCTAAAGAAGTGGGTGACTTGTATCGCTATCGTTGGAGAATAGAGACCTTTTTTAAATGGATGAAACAACATCTGAAAATCAAAACGTTCTATGGAAAGAGTCAAAATGCTGTTTATACTCAAATTTGGATCGCTTTAATTACCTATTGCTTACAGGTTTTATTGAAACTGAAATTACACCATGAGGGACCTTTACTAGATATTAAAACCACTCTCCAGGACCTCCTTTTTGATCCAATAGAAGAGTTTATTCGCTCTCTCTTTCGAAAACCTACGAGAGATTCAAAAGGTCGGAAGAAGTATGACTGGGAAAAGGATTTTCAGTTCATTGTCCAAGCAGTTTGAGGGAGGCGAGGTGGTGCATTTAGATTCCTTAACCTACGACCCGATGTTCTAAAACGTTCAAACTGACAATAATTTACAAAAATGTGGATGAGGGCTACCAAACAGAGCCACTCAGCCTTTTTTTCCATAATGAAGAAAATTATTTTTCTGAAAATTAAGCAAATTAAATACTTGGAAAATTTTAGTCGTTTGACAAACTTCAAAAATTTTTATGCAATGCTAATGGGTAAAAGTTCAAAAAAAGTTAATACTACCAAAAAAACAGGTGTTTTTTACCTGTTTTTTGTTTGCATTTTTTTCACTTCTAAAAGGTATTCACAATCTGAACTTCATCAATTTATTTGTATCAAATTCCTAGGAGGTAAGGAAATGAAAAAAACATTGTATAAAATGCTCCTGCTTGTGATGGTTTTAGCTATTGCAATTGGGAGTATTATAGGAATAAATCAACAAAATTCTAATGCAAAAGAAAGTACAACGAAAAATAGACAATTAAAAAATATTATATTTATGATTGGAGATGGAATGGGGGTTTCATATATAACGGCTCTTCGTTATCTGAATGATAATCCGGAAACCGTTGAAATGGAACCAACAGCGCTTGATCCTTACTTAGTGGGATTGCAAACTACCTACTCCGATGATGAAAAAGAAAATATAACAGACTCTGCAGCTGCTGCGACTGCGATGAGTGCAGGTGTAAAAACATATAATAATGCGATTGCAGTCGATAAGGATAAATTACAAGTGAAAACGGTGTTAGAGCAAGCGAAAGAATATGGTATGGCAACAGGAATTGTCTCCACCTCTGAAATTACTCATGCTACGCCAGCTTCATTCGGAGCACACGAGGAGAAACGTAAAAGCCAAAATGCCATAGCAGACGATTTTTATGATGAATTGGTTAACGGTGAACACAAAATCGATGTGATGCTAGGTGGAGGGACGGATTTCTTTGACCGTGAAGATCGAAATCTTATTGAAATGTTCCAAAAGGATGGCTATAGCTATGTCACAACAGCTCAAGAGCTTAAGAAGAATAAAAGCAAACAAATCTTGGGTCTTTTCGCAGAAGATGGAATGGATAAGATGATTGATCGTGATGAAAAACAACCAAGTCTTGCAGTGTTGACCGAATCAGCCATTGACCGACTAAAAGAAGATAAAGATGGCTTCTTCCTGATGATAGAAGGAAGTGAGATTGACTGGGCAGGTCATGATAATGATGTCGTTGCAGCGATGAGTGAAATGAAAGATTTTGAAAAAGCGTTTGAGCGTGTTGAAGAATTTGCGGAAGAAAACGGGGAAACACTGGTGATCGTTACAGCTGATCATTCAACTGGAGGATTCTCAATTGGAGCCAAGGGGGATTATAATTGGGATCCAGACCCGATTAAAGCAGCAAAACGCTCGCCGGATTTTATGGCTAGAAAAATAGTGACGGGTTCCTCTGTTTCCGAAACCCTTGCACAATATATAGACCTAGAACTTACGCAGAAGGAAATAAATTCTGTCAAGGAAGCAGCAGCGAATGGCAGTGAAAAAGCCGTTGATGACAGCATTGAAGAAATCTTTAACAAACGCTCAGGGTCTGGATGGACAACAACTGTTCATACGGGAGAGGATGTACCTGTTTATGCTTTTGGTCCGGAAAAAGAAAAATTTGTGGGTTTGATTGATAATACGGACCAAGCAAAATTCATTTTCCGGATTCTTGAAAATAAAACGAAAATTAAGGATGGAAAATAAAGTGGGGTCAACAAGAAAACTTGCGACATTCCGGAAATAGGAACACTTATGAAGTCAATGAATGTGCCTATATAAAAATTGAATGAATAAAGAAGTCAAAATCCTGTTCAAAGTTGATTTTGGCTCTTTTTTCTACACTTCTTATAGATCTACTATAGGGTAGTTGATTGTTTCCCCATCTAGTCCTAACATAACAACTACAACTTTAGAAAATGTTCAATCACAATCTTAAGAAGCTATTTAATTCATTAATCGCTACGATAGTTTTATATTTCTAAAAAAATAATAATCTTTTAAAACTTTTTTACCTTGAGGTAGTCTAATGGAAGAGGAGTAGGAGGGAACATCGTGAATGTAGTCAAGGAAGCAATTAAGGGAGATGATGATGCGTTTCTTACCTTAATGAAGGAATATCAAACACAATTATATCGCATGGCCTTTTTGTATTTTCGAAACGAGCATGACGCACTAGAAGCTGTCCAAGAAACGACCTTTCGTGCGTATCAAAAAGTACATACACTAAAAAATCCTCAATATTTTTCTACATGGTTGACTAGGATTTTATTAAATTATTGTCATGATGAATTCAAAAAGAGTAAGCGAATAGTCCATCATCAAGATTTAGTCGAGGCAAAAGGAATGAAAAGGGATACGTATCTTATTGAATTTTGGGAATTACTAGCTAATCTTGATGAGAAATTTCAGCAGGTCCTGACGATGAAATATATCCAAGGTTATAAAATAAAAGAAATAGCACTTTCCATGAATACGTCTGAAGGAACAATCAAAACTTGGTTATATAAAGCGGTGAAACAGTTAAAGGATTCAGAGATGAAAGGAGAAGGTTCACTTGAATCGAGATCAACCGGAGTATGAGCGCTTACAAGAAGAGATAGAATCAATCAAATTGCCAGGAGTTCGCTTAGATGACGCTGTTTATGATGGTTTTTTGAAAGGAAAACGGAAGAAAAAGATAAAAAAATTTATGTATAAATTCGCACCTGTTGTCTTAGCTGCGGCACTTTTATGCCTGATTATTTCCTCCGTTCGGATGTCGACTTCAGTTGCTGCGACTGTATCGAGTATTCCTGGGTTTTCTCAAATTGTTCAACTTCTTCGTGAGGATAAAGGCATGATGGCATTATTAAATCAAGAATATCTTCAGCCTGTTATACAAGAAAGGAAGCTGGGTGACAAAAAAATATATATCGATTCATATATTTTAGATGAAGAACAAATGCATATTTTTCTCTCTTTTTCTGAAAAAACTCCTAATTCTTCTCGTCTAGATTCGTATTTGAGGCTTAAAAGTGGAGAAAAAGTGGAGTCCTTTTCTTCAATAATGCCAGTATTTAGTGAAAATGATGAAGAACAAGATCTTTCTGTCATTGAATTGTACTTTAAAGACAATGACATCGATCCAGCCGACATAAAAGGAATTGGTTTTACGATCCATTCAGACGAAAACGAATCTGACGTTTATTTTCCACTAAAAGTGGATACTGGAAAAATTGGACAAACGATTAAATATGAGATTAATCAATGGGTCGAAATTCAAGGACAAAACTTGGTCATCAATCAAGTTATCATATCACCAACTCAGACTGAAATAAAAGTTGAGTACGATTCTACTAATTCTATGAGAATATTTGATTTGAAAAATGTACGATTGGTCGATCAAAACGGGGAAACATGGGCAAGGAAGGCGTCCGGAATCACTTCATTTGGGGAGGGGGATGAAGTAGTGTTCGTACTGCAAAGCAATTATTTTGAAACACCTCAATCTCTATCAGTTGCATTCGACGGAATTCGCGGATGGGATAAAGACGACCTTACTGTTACAGTTGATTTAGACCAGCAAAAGATTCTCCATCAGCCTACGGGGCTAGATTTGAAAATCGATTCCAATGTGATGATGGACGAAGAGTATATGTTTTTTGAAACCATTAAGAAATTTAACAAAACGGATATTTTTTCAGAAGTACGAAAAGAAGAAGGAAGACGGGAGCCAATAACGAGAACATCCTACAGAGAAACCGGAAAGTCGTTCTATTTTGGGGTGCCCTATGATGTCATTGGAAAGGAAGGAAAAGTAAGTCTTTATTTAAGTGATTTTCCTCATGTCGAAGAAGGAGATGTGTTAATCCCAATTGAATAAGTAGAGAGTGGGTATAAAACTATTGCAAGATAGGACGCTGTCCACTTGTCCCTAGTCTTGCGGTGATGTGCCTGTATCTAAGTCTCCTGCTATGGTAAAATATTAGAAAGGATTAATCATAATCTAGTAATAGTGAGGGTTTATTATGACAATTGAGGAAAAAGAAATTGAAAAATTGAAACAAGAAATAGCGTATTTAAAAAGACAACTAGTAGAATCTGAGCAGCTTATTTTGGATATTTCAGCACCTATTATTCCCTCTATCGTGCCAGAAACGATACTGATTCCCATTACTGGTAAGCTATCTCCTGAACGCCTTGAAAATATTATATCGAAAATCTTAAACGTTTCTTACGGAGAGGATATTAGTACCATCATTGTAGATTTCTCAGCTATTTCTAAGAAGGAAGTAGGAGAGGTTGAGATATTAGGAACTTACATTGATAATATGGCTAAAGCAGTGGAATTAATGGGAGTCGAACTATTATTTGTCGGGTTTACACCTGCCCTTACTCAAATCATCATTAAGTCAGGAGTAAGCGAAATTCAAGGAGTCAAAAGCTTCTTAACTTTTCGAACAGCTCTTCAATATTTAATGCAACAAAAGAAAATCAAATTTCAAAGTATTTATGGTTGATTTCGCAAAGATTGTGGCAATGTTGAACGGAGTGAAATTTTTGGCTTGAATGACATTGTACTCCTTTCCTAACGAAAAAATTTTTGATTTTTAAATAAAATGTAAGAAATAACTCGAAAAAACCATTCTTGCTGCCTTTTTGGTAAAAGCAATAAAATTAAGATAAAAGCCTTTTCCAAAGAGAACATGGGAATAATGTCACCAACCTTATTCCCATTGGCAATTAGTAAAAAAGCAGCTAGAATTCTCATAGGATTCTAACTGCTTTTGATTTTTAAACATAAAATAATATACAAAAATACATAAACCCACTACCAGCAAGGACGAATAGATGCCAGATCGCATGATTGTAAGGGAGTTTATCCCAAATGTAGAAAATTGCACCGACTGAGTATAAGAGGCCACCAGTTAATAAGAGCGCAAATCCTGAACCTGTAAGGCTGATATATATCGGTTTAATCGCTATGATGATCAACCACCCCATGAGAACGTAAAAGAGGGTAGAAATTACATTAAAGCGGTCTACAAAGTAAAATTTGAAGACGATGCCAATTAATGCGATTCCCCAAACTATGCCAAAGATGGACCATCCGAGTGCTCCTCGTATGCTGACTAACATAAACGGTGTGTATGTGCCAGCAATCAGGACATAAATGGCTGAATGATCTAAAATAGCAAACATACGTTTAACAGGAGATGGTTTGAAGCTGTGAAGCATCGTAGAGAATAAATACAACATGATCATGGAACTTCCAAATATGGTGAAGCTGACAACGTGCCAGGTAGTCCCTTTGTTCACTGCAAAAATGATTAGCATCACTAGGGCAGGGATGCTTAAAAGGAAGCCGATCCCGTGTGTGATGGCATTGGCGATTTCTTCTTTCCAATTAATTTGGTCATAAGTAGTCAAGGTAAAGCCCCTTTCAATAGTTCGACTTCTTTTATTCTATGCCTATCTATCTCTGACCGCAAATGATGAATGTCATACTTTCCCGGTAAACAAGAAGAATTTTCTGTTTGGAGAATGAGGATTCTTTTTGTCTGAATTTTTTCCTGCTTGAAAATTTCATGTTCTTTTTAATGAATTGTTGGACAAACTTTTATTTTATGAAAGAGGCGATAATGTGTGTGGAAGGTATACGAATCTAGCAAATCCTGAAGATTTACAAACCTTGATTCAAATTGACGAGTGGACGGTTGAATGGGAACCAAGCTATAATGTTGCGCCTGGACAGAGGGTGCTGAGTGCAATTGGACATAACGGGAAAATAAAAGCCGGGTACCTACATTGGGGATTACTACCTCAGTGGAAATCTTCTGGAACCGCACAGAAGCTTATGATTAATGCGCGGAGTGAGACGGTGACGGAGAAGAAGAGCTTTCAAGCTTTATTTCAGCAAAAGAGGTGTGTAATGTTTGCTGATAGTTTTTTTGAATGGAAGCGGGAAGGAAGCGAAAGGATTCCTTATCGGTTTCAATTAAATGAAGACCGCCCGTTTGCCTTTGCTGGACTCTGGGATATAAGAAAAATAGCTGGTGAGAAGAAGCCTATGGGGACGATTCTGACGACACAGGCAAATGAACTAGTTCAACCGGTCCATGACCGGATGCCAGTGATGCTATTGTCAGAGGAGAGTATTCACTGTTGGTTAGATACTTCTTTAGAATATGATGAAGTGAAATTATTGTTTACACCGATTTCAAGTGAGGAAATGGTGAGTTACCAAGTTTCAAATCGTGTGAATAGCAGTAAAAATAATGATCCAACCTGTATCCAATCGTTCTAGAGCAGAAAAAATGGTTGGACACTCCCTGATTTTGAGGTAAAAATAAATTATCAGAAAATTTTTTATTCATTCGCGGGGAACAGGATTATATAGTATAATATTATCAAACGGGTGTAAAAGAGGATTGATATTTTGCTAATGAAAAGCTACGAATTCAGAGCTTTAGAAGGTAAAAAGGTCAAGATTGTAGATATTCCGGTATTAAATCAAGAGAACCCTCTCTATTTCCAAGTTCATGCACGATTTCAGTTATTTGTTTCATTAATTGTTAAACAAGGGTTGAGGCATAACACTTATTCATTCCGTACCTACTTAAAGAAAGTGTTGAAATGGACGGATTATGAAGAGCTTTACCACACGAATACGTTACAAAATAATGCCTAGAAAGGAGCGAGTAGTTTAGTTCCTTTTTTTGTTTGGCAGAATAACTATTTAGGATGGTTCTTATGTTAAACTCCAAATTCAATTGGCTAGAAGTCGAAAGTCAAGCCCTTTAATAAGGAAAAGAGTACCACAGACCTTGCCCCGCCATATGCTTGTATGACCATTCTTCTTTTCTAATCCTCAAGCGTAAAGTGTTCACAACCATAGCTTTTATCGTTATAATACAATTGAATTGGTAAATAGTTAGGATGTGGAATGATGACGAAAATAAAAATTGTAACAGATTCAACTTCGGATCTATCAACACTGGAAATACAGGATTATGATATTCATGTAGTTCCACTATCCATATCGATTGAAGGTGAAAATTATTTAGATCGAGTGGATATAACACCAAGTGAATTTATGCAAAAAATGAAGAATTCGAAAGAGCTTCCGAAAAGCTCACAGCCATCTGCAGGATCGTTTGTCGAGCTTTATGATGAGCTCGGTAAAGATGGAAGTCAAATACTTTCGATACATATGACAGGAAAAATGAGTGGAACCGTTCGGTCTGCCCAAAGTGCCGCTCAGTTGTCGGAAAGCGATGTAACGGTTGTGGACTCACTGTTTATTTCAAAAGGGTTAGCTTTTCAAGTAGTAGAGGCGGCAAAGATGAGTAAGCAGGGTTATTCGTTAGAAGAGATCCTCAAAAGAATCGAAGAAATTCGCTCTTCTACAAAACTGTATGTCGTCGTTGACACGCTTGAAAACCTCGTAAAAGGAGGGAGAATCGGAAAGGGGAAAGCATTTTTAGGATCACTGTTAAACATCAAACCGATTGCATCATTAGAAGGAGCTGAATACAATCCGGTAACGAAGGTTCGGAGCCATTCACAAGTGGTAAAATTTTTAGGAAAGCAACTCCTTGAAGATTCAGCAGGCAAAACTTTAAAGGCAGTTGGACTTTGTCATGCCGATGGGCTAGAACTTGCTAAGAGTATGAAGGACAAGGTTAAACAAGAAACGGGCTTTGATGATTTTCAAATTGAAGAAACGACACCTATTATTTCTACTCATACTGGCCCAGGTGCAATTGGGTTTGTGTATTTCGCAGAATAACTGTTTCCGTCAAGGAAGCAGTTTTTTCATTTATCTAATAATGACTAATCTTCCTATAATAAAAATATACATTTAAAAAGAGTAGATAGGGGGAGATTAGTCGATGGGTAGAAAAATATTATTTTTTTCTGATTTTGGGATTGATGATATGGTAGCTGGGCTGTATGCTCATTATAGTGAAGAGCTTGACATAATTGGATTTGTTGCGGATTATGGCAATGTTTCCAGAGAAGATGCCATTCGGAATACGATTTTCTTATCAAGGTTAACGGGAAGAGAAGACATTCCAATCGTAAGTGGTGCTTATTCTCCTTTGACTGCAATCAAGCCAACCTATTATCCTGAAGTGCACGGCTTAGAAGGATTGGGCCCTATTATTCCTCAATATGAAATCACGAATGGTCAACTATTGGAAAACTTTTATAAAATTCCCGAGATTATTGCACAATATAGTGAAGAGGGGATTAGTATTTTTAATGCAGGGCGACTAACTTCCTTATCCACGTGTTTTATTCTTTTCCCTGAAGCCATGAAAAAGGTTAAAGAAATCTATATTATGGGGGGAGCTTTTGACGTTCCAGGAAATGTAACCCCTGTCGCAGAAGCGAATATATATGGTGATCCTTATGCTGCTAATATTATTTTGAAGTTATCCAAACAAAAAGTATATTTTGTCCCACTAAATGTGACGCAATATGCAATTTTAACTCCACAATTGATAAATTATCTTCACGAGCGTTTCGTGGCAAAGGATGATAAAGTAGGAATGATAATTAAACCAATGGTCGACTATTATTTTGAGTTTTATAAAAAGAGAGATCCTACCATTGATGGAAGTCCATTGCATGACCTCTTAGCATTATGGGCCATGTCTTCAGAGGCAGAAATTACATTTGAAGAACATCCAATAGCGATTTCACTGGATGAAGGACGGGCATTTGGTCAAACAATGGGTGATTTTCGCTCAACGATTGAAAAAATTGATTGGCCGATCCATTATGTTGCCAAATCGTTTCACTATGGTAAATTTATTAAGCAAGTAGTTGCTATGTTTCAAAATAATGTGTAATAAAAATAACATCTTACAGAAAGAGAGAGAAGTGAGTTGTCATGAAAAAATGGTGGTTAATAGGATTGGTGTTGCTCACCTTGACGGGGTGTTCGGCGGAACAGGCAGGAACAAACTTGAGGGGAAAGAGTATTAGTTTACAACCTAAACAAGATGTGCCAGAATCATTCTTTCCTAAGGACATTAAAATTGTCTCATTAGGTGATTCTTTAACACAAGGAGTCGGGGATAGTTCCGATACAGGCGGCTATATCCCATATTTAACTTCTTCCTTAAATAGCTTGAGTAGTATAAATAACACCGAGTTCGTCAATTTAGGGAAAAAAGGATTAAAAACATCAGGACTATTGAAAAAATTAGAGAAGCCAGAAGTACAAAAAGAAATCAAGGAAGCCGATTTGGTGATTATTACAATCGGTGGAAACGACATGATGGACGTTCTTAAAAATAACTTCTCTTCCTTAACACTTGACCTTTTTGTAAATGAAACGATTGAGTATGAACAACGACTTACGAAAATTTTTGAAAAAATTAAAACACTAAATGAAGAAACGGGAATTGTGTTAATCGGGATTTATAACCCGTTTTTGGCCTGGTTATCCGATATCCCTGAGGCAGAAGAAATTCTGAATCAATGGAATATTACGAGTGAAAAGACGTTGAAATCATATGATCAAACTTTATATGTGGAGATTGCCGATATTTTTATGAATTTGGAAGACAATTTATTATATGACGATCTATTTCATCCGAATGACTTAGGATATCAACGTATTAGTGAACGATTGTTTGAATTTCTATCAAAAGGGAATACGTTAAATACACTTATACAAAGCAGTAAGAAAGAGGAATAAATGATGAAGAATGTTTGGAAAATTGCCTTTTTTACAGTAGTCATACTACTGATTATGTTGTTCGCTGGTATCGCAACCTTACTATTTAGGCCGATTGAAGAGACGTCTTATGAGAAAAATGAGAATGTATCTACACCTGATGCGATTCCGCTAGAAGTGAAAGCAGAAAAGAAAGATTTAAACAACCTGATTGAGAAATACATCGAGCAAAATCAATTGAACGGACCGATTGATTACTCCGTATTTTTAACCGATGAGATCGAGCTATATGGTACGATGGCGGTGTTTGCAGCGTCCATTGATCTTAAGATGACGTTTGATCCGAAAGTGTTAGAAAATGGAGATCTCCTTTTAAAACAGAAAAGTATTTCACTTGGTTCTGTGAATCTTCCAGTACCATATGTATTGAAATTTATTCGAGATGGCTACAAAATGCCGGAATGGGTGAAAATTCAACCGAATGATGAAGCGATTTATGTTGCGCTGACGGAAATGAATTTAAAAAGCGGGCTCCAAGTAAAAGGAAAGAAATTTGATTTGGTCAACGATGAGATTTCGTTTATGCTGTATGTGCCGGATGAAACGATTGCTCCTTAAAACGTGTTAGATTTAAACTAAATGTCTTTATTTGTTCCGTTATGATGATGACCATATTAAATAGTTGGTTTTAGAATATAGGGATTCGCGCGGGTATTAGGAAAATATAGAATATAAAAAAGAAATGATTGGATATAAACCCAAAGCATTTCTTTTTTATTATAGTAGACAAGTGAAGCGCTCTCAAGGAGCAAAACTATGATCCTGTTATTTAACCATTCATCAAAGTGATCACATAACATACAGTTCTAGCAAAAGACAGACGAGTTCTAATGATTCTTTAGTTTTTATGAACGATTTTTGATAATTTATGATCTACTTTCCCTCGAACCTGATCCATTTTCTCGATATAGGCACGACTTTTATAGTCAAGTCCATTATTGATTACTATACAGTGTAAATAGTCTTTGTGAAGTATGCCAAATTGGAATTGAATTAAGTACTCGTTCAGTTAATTCAAAGATTAATATATGATGTTTTTTTAATAAAGGCTCATTTCGTAAACATTGTGGCTATTTCATTATATTTTTGATTAAATCTTTCATTTCACTGTTGAATTCCATCAAAAATAGACGGATCTAGCTGCAGTGGCTATGGACTAGGGCATTTGTCAGCCCACTACGTGAAGCAGGCTTCACTACATGTTCTGCCAGATGCCTGCCGTCCCTGGGCAGCCACTTCCGCATTTCGTATATGATGCCCGAAATAAAGCTACACCATAGACTATAAACTGATCCGAAAAGCTATTAACTTTCGGAAAACTGCCTTATTTTATGATGAGCGCATCAAGCAAAGGTTCTTGGCCAACAAATCCGGTCGCAATAATTGTATAGGGTTCGTTCGGTTTCAATGTCACATCGGGAATGGAAAGTGCCAGATCTTGTGTTTTGGCGATACGTGCTTCCAAATCAACGGTCATCGCTGATAAGGATAAATATTCAGTCGCTTGCTTATAAGCAACATTTGGGAAAATGACATCTCCACCTTTGACGGCAATATCAACGACAGGGGCATCGGGTGACAAATGGATGAAACGTACTTTCGTTTCATTATGTGGTACACGAGGTTGGTCAATATACGGCTTCAGTTGTAGTTTATTCACTGATCCGACGACCGCTAACGTGCAAATCATTCCGGGTTCGACATTCACTTTTTTACTGATAACGGTTGAGATGGAATCGCCTGTAGGGTAGATATCAATATGGTATTTTCCTGCAGGTAAGCTTAAGTAATCACTGACATCCTTGAAGGCTACATTTTTTAAGACTTTGTTTGCATTGATGTAGACATCGACATTGGGGGCGTCTGGTGAAGAGTGAAAAAACCGAACATAAGCAGGTTGGTTGGAGTAGTTCGTCGTTTCTGAACGCTGTGTCTGAACGGCCTTATTCATGTTTTTTAAATGCTTTTGGTAATACCTAATATGCTTGTTCGGATCAGAATACTTGTAGTAACAGGCTAACAAATCATACATAGTTGCCTTTTCAAAATACTTTTGAAGTTGAGACATAGGATACCTCCGTTCTTATATCTTACGTCAATACGATATGCAAAAAAGCCTAATTGGGTGAATGTTTAGAATTTTTCTTGTGTTTTTTCTTCAAGTAGGAGATAATGAAATCACTATGAAAGAAAGAAGGTGATGTGTCATGGCAAATGTACAAATGATTTCAACACAATCAATTAAACAAAGTGGCACGTCCCTTTCTTTACGGATTCTTTAGTAAGCATATTTCTGCTGTCTATGTATTCATAACGAAGATCCATGGGACGTGTTAAGCGCCTATGGATTTTTTATTATGGAGGGAAAAGACATGAACAGTTGGAAAACACTTATACCGAATGAATATGTAGAGATGAATCAATGTGAAGAGACTATGGTTGGACGAGTGATTAGGCAAGCGAAACAAGCCTACACAGTTAAAGTAGATGAGGAAGAATTTACGTGTAAACTACCGGGGAAGTTCTATTACGAAAACATTGAATCAGAGAACTTTCCTGTTGTAGGAGATTGGGTGTTATGTAAACGAGAAGCTGGCGATATAGGTCTCATTCACTCGATTTTTCAACGAACAAGTAAGTTTTCCCGTAAGAAAGCTGGGGACGATTTTACCGAACAAATCATAGCGGTCAACGTGGATACCTTATTTATTGTTACTTCACTAAATGAAGATGTAAATATTCGACGAATCGAACGGTACTTGATGCTTGCGCTTGAAAGTGGAGCAGAACCGGTGATCTTGTTGTCAAAAGGAGATCTTTGTCCTTCACTCACACAGGTCATGGCTGAACTTCGTGCTCTATCCAAAACAGTTGAGATGATCCCAGTTAGTATTTATGAAGAGTGGGGAATGGAAAAAATGTTACCTTATTTAGAACCGGGAAAGACGATTGCATTTGTCGGTTCTTCCGGTGTGGGAAAGTCGACGATTGTAAACCACCTGCTTGGTGGAAGTGTTCAACAAACAAAGAATATTCGCGAAAAAGACGGCAAGGGTGTGCACACAACCACTTCACGTGAACTGTTTTATTTACCGAACGGAACGGCTGTCATTGATACTCCTGGGATGAGAGAGATTCAAATTTGGGAAGGCAAACAAGGGTTATCGCTTGAGTTTGAAGATATCGAATCCTTAGCAGAGCAGTGTTATTTCCGAAATTGTTCCCATAGGAACGAACAAGGATGTGCCATCACGGTAGGCATTCAAGGCGGAATTTTAGATGCTGAACGATTTCAAAGTTATCAAAAGTTATTGCGTGAACAAGAGTATAATAAACGAAAAAGTGATGTGCGTGCTCGAATAGAAGAGAAGAAGGTTTGGAAAAAAAGAAGTAAGGCGAGTAGACGAAATCGACGTTAAGTGAAGCATTTTCTTTTACGAATCCCGAAAAAAACGTTAAACTTTTAAAAAAACGGGAAGATTATGTAAGAGTGTTTTGAAAGGGTGTGCACAATGTCAAATCAACAAGTAGAAATCGCAACATTTGCAGGTGGCTGTTTTTGGTGTATGGTAAAGCCATTTGATGAACAACCAGGCATTATTTCAATCGTTTCCGGTTATACGGGTGGTGACCTGAAAAACCCGACGTACGAACAAGTGTGTACGAATAAAACGGGACACTATGAAGCAGTTCAGATTACATTTGATTCTACAATCTATCCGTATGAAACCTTGTTGAAGCAATATTGGCAACAAATAGACCCAACTGATGCGGGTGGTCAGTTTTTTGATCGAGGGCAATCCTATCAAACCGCGATTTTTTATCATACTGATGAACAACAACAACAAGCAGAGAAGTCAAAAGAAAAGTTAGCTGAGAGTGGTGTTTTCAAAAAACCCATTGTCACAAGTATCCTTCCAGCTAAGCCCTTTTATCCCGCTGAAGCCTATCATCAAGGATATTATAAGCGGAATGTGCGCCATTACGCTTCTTACTTCGAAGGATCTGGAAGAAAGAACTTTATCCAATTACATTGGGGGGACAAAAATGAATCGGAAGAATGAAGACTTAAAAAAAACGTTAACTTCTATGCAGTATGAAGTGACACAGAACAATGGAACAGAACCGGCTTTTCAAAACGAGTTTTTTGATCATTTTGAAGAGGGTATTTATGTCGATATCGTCTCAGGAAAACCGTTGTTCAGTTCAAAAGACAAGTTTGATTCCCGTTGTGGTTGGCCGAGTTTTGCGAAACCACTTGAAGAAAAAGAAGTGAAACAAAAGAAAGACATGAGTCATTTTATGATTCGTACAGAGGTCAGAAGCCAAGAGGCTGATTCTCATCTTGGTCATGTGTTTAACGACGGACCAATGGAATTAGGCGGTCTTCGTTATTGTATAAATTCCGCTGCATTAAAATTCATTCCAAGAGATGAATTAGAAAAAGAAGGGTACAGTGAGTATCAAAAGTGGTTTTGAAAGACCGTAAGAAGGGAGCTTGAATTATGTTTAAAAAGTTGTTTGGAAGCAAAGAAAAGCCGATTGTTTCAGTGGAGTTCATGTCTCCGTTAAACGGAGACTGTCTTTCATTAACAGAAGTCCCAGATCCCGTATTTTCTCAAAAAATGATGGGAGATGGTGTGGCGATTTTACCCTCAGAAGGGAAGGTTGTTTCACCTGTTGAGGGGGAAGTCATTCAGGTTTTTCCGACGAAACATGCTATTGGATTGAAAGCGAAAAATGGTGCTGAGATTCTCATTCATATCGGTCTAGAAACGGTTTCGATGAACGGAGAAGGATTTGAAACATTCGTGGAACAAGGAGATTCTGTTGAAGTCGGAGATGTTCTAGTGGAATTTGATATGAATCTTGTGAACGAAAAAGCAAAAAGCACGATCTCTCCTATTATCATTACGAATGGAGATCAGGTGGAAATAAAACTAAAGGCTAGCGGTGAATACTCTGTTAGGGCTGGAGAAACGCCACTTTTAACCCTTACTAACAAATCATAAAAGAAAAGAGTGTAGATAAATTCTTGGGCGAATACACAGACACTTTTCGGGCTCCTATCATAGTGTAGTAATGTAATGACTTAAAAAACACTTGAGGAGTGAGTACTTTGAATTACGGTGGCTATGATTATTGTTGTCAAGAATACCCTGCTTATGCCTATCCATGCGGTGGAAACAACAGTTTTGCTTTAATTGTGGTTTTGTTTATTTTGTTGATTATCATCGGAGCAGTTTGTTACTATCCTAAATAAATTATTAACAAAAAACGAACTCTAGCTAAGAGTTCGTTTTTTGTTTGAAAAAGTAAGGATGCATAATTTTAGATATATTTTTTTGTCTAACTTCATCTGTCCTTCATTTTTGGTAATTAAATTTTAAAATTCCCTACGACATTCCTTAATTTTTCAGCTTGAGTCGAGAGCTCTGAAACAGAAGCGGTGATTTCTTCCATGGCCGCGGATCCTTCCTGAGAGGCCGCAGCAGTATTTTCCGTGCCGATAGCTGTACTAGTAGCAATTTCATTCACATAGGTAAAAGATGCACCGACTTCTTGACTAAAAGTTAGCGTCTGATGAATTTGTTGGACCATATCATCCAATACATTGAACGTAATAGATGAATGGGAAAGAATCTTATCGAGAGAAGAAATGGTTTCGTTAGAGATTTCAACTCCTGAAATGACTTCTTTTACCCCTTCTTGGTTTTGTTGGATGATCTTTTTCACTTCATCTTGAATTGAGTGAACAATATTTGTTACTTCAGAGGCAGCCCCTTGAGATTGCTCGGCAAGCTTTCTGACTTCATCTGCTACGACGGCAAAACCACGTCCATGTTCGCCAGCACGTGCGGCTTCAATCGCAGCATTTAGTGCCAGTAAATTTGTTTGTTCTGAAATTGCAGTAATGGTTTTGATAATCGAAGTGATGTCTTCTGATTTCTTCCCTAGCGCTTGAACGGTATCGCTAGTGTTAGCCATCATTTCTTCTATATGCATCATTTTTGAAGAAGAAAGTTGAACTGATTGACTGCCAATTTCAGCTGCTCTTTTCGTGTTTTCTGCAGAATCCTTAACAGCTTCAGCATTTTTACTAAGAATATGTGCCGATTCTTCTAATGAATTCATTTTTTGCAAAGAGTTGGTCATTTTATTGGTGGTTTCTTCGCTGCCAGCAGCAATTTCAGCAGACGTCTCAGAAATTGAAACGATGGTTCTAGTGGTTTCTTCCGCTGAGGCTAATAATTGTTCTGAACTTGCGGAAACGTTTTCTGCCATAATGGAAACATCGTAGACAAGCTTCGCTATTCCTTCGATTAGTAGATTCGTATCATCCGCTAGTTTCGCCAATTCATCTTTTGATTTGACATTAATTCGTTTGGTTAAATCTCCGCCAGCGTTAGCAATTTCCAAAATAGACGTGCTAATTTTATTTACGTTTCTCTTAATGGTTGCAGATATCAGGAATCCAAAAATAATTGCAAGAATAACTCCTGTTGAAGCGAGTCCGAGGGTTACTCCGCGAGAAAGAATGAGCTGTTCGTCTAATTCTTCGATTCGGGTAGCTGTGGCCAAATTTTGTTCCTCTACAATCATTTCTATATAGGTCCCGATATATTCCATGTATTTTTTTCCTTGCCCAGTGGCGACGATTTCCTGAGCTTTTTGGGCATTGTCGCTTTTACGAGTCTCAACTACCCGATCAATCCATTTAGTCCATAGGTCATAGGATTTTTCAATCTTACCTAGTTTGTCTAGTTGATCTGGCTGTTTGGCAAACTGTTTTTCAAGAAAGGAAAAATGTTCTAAAACGGTCTCTTTGCCTTTAAAATAGGGCGCTAAAAAGCTTTCATCCCCAGTGATAACATAGCCGCGTTCACCCGTTTCAATGTTTAAAAGAGAGGTATTCAAGTAAGTGATTTGGTTTTGAATCTCTAAATCTTCGTTTAATAGTTGATTAATCTCTTTTTCTAGCTTTGTCATATTGACGTTTGAGGTGTAGGCAATTCCTACTAGCATCCATGTTAATAGAATAAAGGAAAGAATGACTTTACCCCGAATTGTCCGGTAAAAGGTGAAAGACTTTAACCACTTAGGTTCTTTTTTATGTCGTTTATTGCTAGTTTGTGTTGTTTTTCGTTTTCTTTTGAACGAAAAAGGTAGCTTTTTCACATATTTCCCCCATTTCAATGTTGTAATAATCTTAATATTATTGTAAACATTTTCATTCAATTAATCTACATAATATTTTAAAAATTAGCTGTATTTGTCGAAAAGAGGGAGAATAATGTGAGAGTTTAAGGTAAATACACGAACAATTTTCGAAAATAATACTATAAAGTTCGTATTAATGCTTGTAACTATTATTTTGTTTTGGTATATTAAACAATGTTGTTTAGAAAACACGAAATCAAGGGGGAGACTTATGAACACCCAATATGATGTGATAATTGTCGGTGCCGGACCTGCTGGCATCTTTGCAAGTTACGAAATGACGTTGAAATGTCCTGATGCAAAAGTACTATTAATTGATAAAGGTCATGATATATATAGAAGGAACTGTCCGATATTACAGAAAAAAATTGAAAAGTGTCCCCCTGCAGTCGGTAGAAAAGAGTTTGCTGGTTGTCTACCAGCTTGTTCTATTACCAATGGGTTTGGAGGGGCTGGTGCATATTCTGACGGAAAGTTTAATATAACGAGTGAGTTTGGAGGTTGGATGACCGACTATTTATCCAATTCACAAGTAGTAGATTTAATCCAGTATGTAGACGAAATCAACTTAAAGCACGGTGCAACAGATACAATTACAGACCCCTTAACCCCTGAAGTTCGTGAAATTGAGCGAAGAGGATATGCAGCGGGACTAAAGCTATTAAGAGCGAAGGTTCGCCATTTAGGGACTGAGAAAAATCTTGAAATCTTAAAAAATATTTATGAATACTTACAGAGTCAGATAGAGATGCGGTTTAAGCTAGAGGTAGAGGATTTAATTACCGAGAAAAATGGGGAAGGGCAGCATCAAGTCAAAGGGATTATGCTGAAAAATGGGGAAAAACTATACAGTAATAATGTGATGATTGCGCCTGGACGTGATGGATCGACATGGTTAGCGAAGCTTTTGAAGAAACGACGTTTGTCAATGTTGAATAATCAGGTAGATATTGGTGTTCGAGTTGAAACATCCGACGTTGTGATGGAAGAAATAAATACCCATCTGTATGAAGGGAAGTTCGTGTTTAACACGTCGGTTGGCACAAAGGTTCGTACATTTTGTAGCAATCCTTCTGGTCATGTAGTTGTCGAGAATCATTCTGGTACGATGTTAGCTAATGGGCATGCCTACAAAGATCCGAAGCTTGGGAGTCAGAACACGAATTTTGCTTTGCTTGTTTCTCATACATTTTCAGAACCATTTGATCAACCGAATGAATATGCGCATGAAGTGTCGACATTGGCGAATCGACTATCAAGTGGTGGTCTCATCGTTCAGAAATATGGAGATATCTTAAAAGGACGCCGATCAACGAAAAAACGGATTGGGGAAGGGTTTTTGGAACCGTCTTTGAAAGAGGCAGTTCCAGGGGATTTAGGATTGGTTCTTCCGTATAATACAATGAAGAGCTTAATTGAAATGACGGAAGCTTTAAATGAAGTAACGCCTGGAATTGCTTCTGAACATACGTTGTTTTATGGAATTGAGGCGAAATTTTATTCTGCCCGCCCGAAATTAAACAATAAATTTGAAACTGAAATAGCTGGATTATACGTCGGAGGCGACGGGGCTGGTATCACCCGAGGGCTAGCTCAAGCAAGTGCATGTGGCGTATGGGTAGCCAGAGATATGATCAAAAAAATAGAAAAAACTACCGCCATGGAACCTGTGCTTGTATAACATTACAAAAAACACCAACACTTGATACTAAGTTGTTGGTGTTTTTATTGCGCTCTATGTGTAAGAATAGCTGTTGTAAAGAACCTTTATTAGCAAAGTTTGTTGTCTCGAACTAATTTGCATGCAATCTCTACAAAAAAGGAGGCATCATCAAAAGGGTCGATTCAAATGTAACATTGTCTATGAAAAGAGCAATTAAAATAAGAAGGGGAAAAATTTACTTATCGTGGTATTGCTTTACCCGAGAATGGCATATCTTGTAATATCTTCTTCTCGTATATTGAAAGAAATAATACTATTGAGAGGGACACGTTTGACCACCAAAAATGAAGATGTACTTAATTAGTTAAGATTCAAAGAAGAGTTCTTACAAAGAAAAATACTTGTGCTTTGTTATTTGTAATGATAGCTCAATTTGCAAAAACTCTATAAAAACTTCAGTTACTTGTATTTCCGCTAAAATTTCAGCATTCCCCAATAAAGATTTAGCCTGCACTGAGTAGTAGGTGATTTATCTGCTCTTTCACTCAGGGAACTTTTCATTGCTCCACAAATTCAAAATAATTGAGTAAATGGTGTCTACTCCTAATAATCTGTTTATTTATTCTTTAATCTTCTAAGGTCGTTGTTGGCGTATTAGTGATGTATTTGCTGATTTAGAACAAGTGAGCACCTATCCTATGAGACTTATTAAGCAGAGTCGAAAATCAAGGAAAAACATCCTGCCAAGGCCCTGCATTTTAGAGAAATATTCATGAAATTAGCAGGTATATTCCCTGCTAACTACATGATTTCTCCCTTCTATTAGTATTCAAATCTACCTTACCACAAACTTTTATCCACATCTTTGAATTTAATGAAAGAAATTCGCTTTCTAGACATAGATATAGAGTAAGAGAATAAATGCTTATCCTACGTAAAGCTGAGATTCAAAACAATTGTTATGAGTGAAGACGATTTAAAGGAAAAGAGGTGGTAATGAATCAGTAAGAATCCGATAAATTCAACTAACCATCTGTTGGGAAAGATACCCTACTAATGGACGTTTCACTTAAAGTTGAGGAGGGATAATATGTCCCGTTCGTATTTAATCAAACCGTTTTTAGAAAAAAACTATCCGATGATTGATTATGGTAAAGGTGTCTATGTGTATGACAAAGATGGTAAAGAGTATTTGGATGCTTGCTCGGGGGCGGTGACGGCTAATATAGGTCATGGAATGGAAGAAATTATTTCCAAGATGAGCCTGCAAGGAAATCAAATCGCATTTGTATACCGTGCTCAGTTTACAAATGAACCTGCTGAGAATCTAGCAAAACTTTTGGCAGATAAAGCTCCTTCTACCCCGTTTAGTTTTTTTGTCAATAGTGGTTCAGAAGCTGTAGAGACTGCTATGAAAATTGCCCTACAATATTGGCAGGAGAAAGGAAAAAGAGGGAAGAAAATCATTCTGTCCCGTTGGCTTAGTTACCACGGAATCACGATGGGAGCACTTAGTTTATCGGGTCACTCGGTGCGAAGAGAACGATTTGAAGGGGTGCTTGAAGAAAGACCAGTATTGGAACCTCCATACTGCTATCGATGTCCATTTGATTTAAAACATCCAAGCTGCCAAGTGAAGTGCGCTCAACAGCTCGATCTCATGATTGAGCGGATCGGAGCAGACAATATTGCAGCATTTATGGCTGAACCTATAATTGGGGCTGCTGGTGGAGCAATTGTTCCGGTCGATGAATACTACAAAGAAATAAAACGAATTTGTGAGAAGCATAATCTTCTTTTTATTGTAGATGAAGTCATGACTGGGTGTGGGCGTGCGGGTCCATTCTTGGCGATTGAAGATTGGGACGTACAACCGGATATTGTAGCGATAGGAAAGGGACTATCTGCTGGTTATTCTCCGATTGCGGCAACGCTTGTATCAGAAACAATAATGAAAGAAATTCAAACAGGAAGCAAAGTGGTCATGAGCGGGCATACGTATAGTGCCAATCCTTTGTCTGCTAGTGCTGCGTTAGCGGTATTGGAGTTAATTGATAATGAAAATATTATGCAAGAAGTTCCTAAAAAAAGTAAAGAACTACACACCTACTTGTATCGCCTGCAAAAACAATTCTCGTTCATTGGAGATGTAAGAGGAAAGGGATTATTATTTGGATTAGAATTTATTGGTGGACAAGATCAACGACCATTGCCAAGTGACTGTACGGCTAATCTTATTGCCCTTGCTGAGAAGGAGGGAATATTATTGTACCCTGCCGGTGCAGGTTTAGACGGGAAAAGTGGTACCGCCATCCTCATCGCCCCCCCTTTGACGATCACTAGTGGTGAAATGAAGGAATTATATGAGCGACTTTATGCTGTGATGGATGCTTTTCAAACGGAAAGGATGCTAGCAACTCATAAAGGAGATTGAGATATGGAAACTTGGGGAAAAGAGTGTGACTTTCATGATATTCAAAACATTTTCACAGATGAAATGACGTTAATGTTTGGTGGCTTTGGTGGAGTGGGAAGCCCACCCAATCTGATTGATTTTATTTTAGAGCTGGGAATTAAAGACCTTACGATTATTGGAAATGATACGGGTTTTCCAACAATTGGGATTGGTAAGTTGGTCGCAAATCACCGAGTGAAAAAAGTCGTTGCATCTCATATCGGGTCGAACCCCATTGCTGGAGCGCTAAAAGAAAAAGGAGAAATGGAAATTGAATTTTCACCACAAGGCATCCTAGCTGAACGGATTCGTGCTGGTGGAGTTGGACTGGGAGGAATTGTCACACATATTGGAGTAGATGACCCGCTTTTGTCTTCTGGAAAAGAGAAAGTCGTCGTCAACGGTCAATCTTTATTAGTGGAAACAGCTTTAACTGCGGATGTTTCTATTGTCTATAGCAAGAAAGCAGATCTTTTTGGCAATCTTGTCTATGATAAAAGCGCTCGAAATACCAACCCTTTAGTCGCAATGGCAGGGAATATTACGATCGCAGAAGTAGAGGAAATCGTGCCAATTGGTGACTTGGCTCCGGAGGAAATAGTGACTTCAGGAGTTTTTGTGAACTCTATCTTACACTCAAAAGGGGTGACATGGGAGTGGATGTGGGAGCAGACTGGAAAACAAAGCTTGCCAAACGAGCAGCTGAAGAAATAAAAGATAAAATGATTGTGAATTTAGGAATCGGTATTCCTTCGCTGATTCCAAATTTTTTGCCGAAAGAACGTCTGGTATATTTTCATGGCGAAAATGGGGTGATGGGTTTGGGTCCATCCCCTTCTCAGAGTGAGGAGGACGAAAATCTATGCAATGCAGGAGGTTTTCCGGTTACCTTACAAAACGGAGGGTCTTATTGTAGTAGTGCTGAGGCGTTTGCGGTGATTCGCAAAGGGCATATTGACATAAGTGTTTTAGGCGCGCTCGAGGTGAGTGGGGATGGCGATTTAGCGAATTGGATTATCCCGGGGAAAAAAGTGCCGGGAATGGGCGGAGCGACTGAGCTTGCTTCTTGTGCGAAGAAAGTGATAATTCTTATGTCACACCTTAACAAAAATGGAGAAAGTAAGTTGGTAGCCTCGTGCTCATTGCCGTTAACCGCTAAAAATTGTGTAGATTTGGTGATAACAGAACTAGGTGTTTTTCAAAAGAACACAGAAGGGTTTACGGTAACCGAACTGTTTCATCCGTACACAATTGAAGATGTGATGAACTTCACGAGAGCTCCTGTATCTATTTCTAACAAACTACGAATTAGAAAAGATTTTTAAAAGGAGGAGAACGAATGACCATTCAAGAAAGTATTAAGCAATGGATGCGTCAAAATGAAACAAATGGAATTCGGTTACTCCAGAAATTGGTGGGTGAAGCATCAACAAGAGGGAATGAATACAAAGCTCAAGCTGTGATCATGGAAAAGTGTCGCGAGTTAGGATTAACGATGGATATTTTTGATGTTGACGAAACGAATGTCCATGAGCACGAGCTTTTTTCATGTGATCGAAAGGATTTCAAAAATCAACCAAATGTCATCGCCACTTGGAATGGAACTGGTGGTGGAAGATCCATCATTCTTAATAGTCACATTGATGTGGTGCCTGCAGGTGATGGAGCGAATTGGACGCATCCACCGTTTCAACCTAAAGTAATCGACGGAAGATGTTATGGAAGAGGAACGACAGATATGAAGGGAGGGACTGTGAGTTTATTGCTTGCGATGGAAGCGTTAAAAAGCTTGAATATCTCGCTCAAGGGCGATGTTGTTTTTCAAAGTGTCATCGAAGAAGAGAGTGGGGGCACTGGTACGCTGTCTGCTGTTGTAAGGGGATACAAAGCTGACGGGGCTCTCATCCCTGAACCGACGAATATGAAGTTGTTTCCCAAACAACAAGGGTCGATGTGGTTTCGAATCGCGATCAAGGGCAAAAGTGCTCACGGTGGAACACGATATGAAGGTGTCAATGCCATAATGAAAGCAACCCAAGTGATGCAGGCTCTTCAGCAGCTAGAAGCGAAACGGAATAAAAGAATCGTCGATCCGCTCTACGAAGAAGTACCGATTCCTGTACCCATCAATATTGGCAAAATACAGGGAGGCGAATGGCCTTCTTCAGTACCAGATCTTGTCACGTTAGAGGGTAGAATTGGGGTAGCCCCAAATGAAACGAATGAAACGGTCCAAGAAGAATTTGAAACGGAGATAGCCGAATTCTCGAGAAGGGATGAGTGGCTAAAAGACCATCTTCCAACCGTTGAATGGTTTGGTGGCTGTTGGCAAGCTGGTGATTTACCTGAAGGTCATCTCTTGATGGCAATGCTAGAAGATTGCTATCAGGACGTGCTCGATGAAACACCTATCGCACAAGCTTCTCCGTGGGGAACTGATGGTGGGGTTCTATGGAAAGCGGGAAAAATTCCAGTCGTTATTTTTGGACCAGGTACAACCGAGGTAGCTCATGACAGTGACGAGTATATAGAATTACAACAAATGTTTCGATGCGCAGAAGTATACGCATCAATGCTCCTCAATTGGTGTGAAGTGAGCGATTTAACAGATTAATTGAGTAAGATTCTTTCATATAGGGTAGGAGAAGGGTATGGAAAGAATCAAGGAGGAAACATTTATGACACAAAATTTATGGATCAATGGAGAATTTATTGCAACAGAAAACTATCAATCTCTGCTTTCACCCTTTACGGAGGGGGAGATTGAGCAAGTAGCCATCGGAAAAGAACAGCATGTACAAGCAGCGATAAAAGCAGCTGAAGCGGCATTTGCAACTTATAAAAAAATGCCAGCTCATCAACGAGCTGACATACTTGATCAAGTGGCTAGACTATTAAGTGATGATAAAGAAGACTGTGCAAGGCTAATTTCTCAAGAATCAGCCAAGCCTTATACAGATGCGCTAGCTGAAGTAGAAAGAACGATTATGACCTACACATTTGCTGCTGGAGAAGCACGAAGAATGTACGGCCAATCAATTCCCATGGATGCAGCTCCTGGTGGGGAAAATCGAGTCGCATATACGAAAAAAGAACCACTAGGTGTCATTGGTGCGATAACTCCATTTAATTTTCCGATGAACTTAGTTGCTCATAAAGTAGGGCCTGCCCTTGCAGCGGGTAATTCGGTCGTGTTAAAGCCTGCAAGTCAAACCCCTTTATCCGCCTATAAAATTGCAGGCTATTTTCATCAAGCGGGTCTACCTAGTGGCGTATTGAATGTCGTTACCGGAAAAGGCAGTGAAATCGGCAAAGCTCTAACGGAAAACGAAACAGTAAAAATGATTACTTTTACCGGAAGTCCTAGTGTGGGAAAAATGATTCGTCAAAACGCTGGTCTGAAAAAAGTGACTCTGGAGCTTGGATCGAATTCAGCTGTCATAGTTGATAAAGACACGAATCTAGCAGAACATATGCCTCGAATTGTAAAAGGGGCATTTGCTTATCAAGGACAGGTATGTATTTCAGTTCAACGGATATTCGTAGAAGAAACCATTTATGAAGAATTTGTTGAATCTTTTAGAAAACATACACAATCTTTAATATTAGGAAACCCACTCGAGAAAGACACCGATGTTTCTAGTATGATATCAAAGGATGAGTTGGAACGGGCACAAGAGTGGATAGAGGAGGCACTTCGGGCAGGAGGTAAGCTTCTTTGTGGCGGAGAACTAGAACAAGGGATGCTACAGCCAACGGCGATGCTTCATGTCCCAGAAGATGTGAAAATTTTCTGTGAAGAAGCTTTCGCTCCCGTAGTTATGATTAATCCATTTAATGATTTTGAAGATGCCATTCGAGAAGTCAATCATTCACAGTATGGATTACAGGCTGGTGTCTTTACGCAAAATGTCCAAAAAGCGTTTTATGCAGCAGAGGAACTAGAAGTCGGGGGGGTGATGATCAATGATATTCCTACCTTCCGTGTTGATCATATGCCGTATGGGGGAGTAAAAGAAAGTGGGATGGGAAGAGAAGGCATCCAATATGCGATGGAAGAAATGACCGAAATAAAATTAATTTCCTTTAAGTTGTAGCTTTATGGGAGGTGTAGTTGATGAAGTCCAGAATGGAGACCATTCAAAAGCTAGACTTCTATGTAAGACTGTATTGTGATACCTATAATAATCGAATACGTGTTGATGAGTACCGTGGAGATCTTCACCTTCTTCATCCAACCCTTCTTCAGAAGGCGAAGGAACACTTGGCTACTAAACTCATTGTCAAAGCAAGGGGAGAGCATGTGAAAGCGTTCCTCTCCTATGGTTATGTAATTGAAGGAGTAATTGACGGTTATTTCCGCGGAAGTGATGCCTGGATGATGGCATACTTTCTTCATAGTAAGAGACGAGAAAGTTCAGTGTATGTAGAAGAAGTTGACCTGTTGCAAAAAGTTTTGCAGTTAGAGAACGCTGAATTGGTTAGTTCTAATTCATTAAAGAAAGCGGGGGAGGGAGAAGCAGAAGCCCTAGGGCAGTTATATCGAGATACCTTTCAATTGTATCCTGTCCCACTTCATGATCCGAATTATATTAAGCAAGCGATGAGCGAAGGAACGATTTTTTATTATTTCGAAAAAGATGGTGAAATCATTTCCGCAGCTTCAGCGGAAGTGAATGCCAATGATTACAATGCGGAGCTTACCGACTGTGCAACTGTCCCCTCGTTCAGGAAAGGTGGGCTGATGAAGCAGCTTCTTCAGCAACTTGAAATGGATTTGCAAAAAGAAGGGATTTTTTGCTTTTACAGTTTAGCACGAGCTTTGTCGTTTGGAATGAATGCGGCCTTTCAACAATTGAATTACTCCTATCGTGGTCGATTAATCAATAATTGTTATATTTTCGATAAGCTAGAAGATATGAATATTTGGGTGAAATCAACGAGGATATAGGGAAATTCAAAATACATCATCGTTCAATTCCAACTCTAGATTTTTTTCCTTATGATTCGGAAGGGATGGAGTATTAATGAAAATGGAGCTATATAAACCGAAACGGCATTGGAAAGATATTGAGCTATGGAAAGACGTCCCAGATGAGAAGTGGAACGATTGGCTTTGGCAGCTAACGAATACAATTCGAACACTTGATGATTTAAAAAAGGTTATTTCGTTAACTGATGAAGAAATTGAAGGTGTGAAAATTTCAACGAAAACGATACCGTTAAACATTACTCCTTACTACGCCTGGTTAATGAATGAAGATGATGCACGATGTCCAATACGGATGCAATCTGTCCCAATTGGAGAAGAGATTAATAAAACCAAATACGATCTTGAAGATCCTTTACAGGAAGATGATGATTCTCCGGTTCCAGGGTTAACGCATCGATATCCGGACAGAGTGTTGTTCCTAGTCACTAATCAATGCTCCATGTATTGTCGATATTGTACAAGAAGGCGTTTTTCAGGTCAAATCGGAATGGGTGTACCGAAAAAACAACTTGATCGAGCAATCGAATATATCCGTCAAACACCTGAGGTACGTGATGTTCTCCTCTCAGGAGGCGATGGTCTACTAATTAATGATCAGATTTTAGAATATATCTTAAAAAATTTACGAGATATTCCTCATGTGGAAATCATTCGGATTGGAACAAGAGCACCAGTCGTATTTCCACAACGAATTACTGAAAATTTATGTGCCATACTTAAAAAATATCACCCTGTATGGCTAAATACTCATTTTAATACTTCAATAGAAATTACCGAAGAATCAAAAAAAGCGTGTGAGATGCTGGTTGACGCAGGTGTACCGGTCGGCAATCAGGCAGTTATTCTTTCAGGCATCAATGATAGTGTAAGCATCATGAAAAAGCTCATGCATGATTTAGTGAAAATCCGAGTGAGACCCTATTATATTTACCAGTGCGATCTATCTGAAGGGATTGGCCATTTCCGTGCACCAGTATCGAAAGGACTCGAAATTATAGAAGGATTACGAGGGCATACATCAGGTTATGCCGTCCCTACGTTCGTAGTTGATGCGCCTGGTGGCGGTGGGAAGATTGCTTTACAGCCAAATTATTTGTTAGCACAAAGCTCTAAAAAAGTCGTTTTACGAAACTTTGAAGGAGTGATTACCACCTATCCAGAACCTGAAAATTATACGCCTGGTCTGGCAGATGATTACTTCTATTCCATCTACCCTAATAGCGATCGAAGTAACTCTCCTATTGGGATATCTGGGTTATTACAAGAAGCTTCAGACACAATTACACCACAAGACCTTAAGAGACACGCACGTCGAGAACAATATGAAAGTGACCCAGACCATACAAGCTTAAAAGATTTTCGTGATAAACGAGATCAGTTAAAAGAAAAGAAACATAAAGCCGTTTTAGATAAAATCCAATCGAGTGAAAAACAGGAGACATCAGAAAATGAATAATCACATCTGTGAGTGGTGTGGTGAGGCATCTATAAGGAGTGACCGAAGAACAGTGTATTGGGAGCTTCCTGACGGGACTAGGGCCATTGAGATAACAGACACACCTACCAAGTGTTGTCAGTCATGTAAAGTGGATTATCAATCTGAAGCATTGATTCAAGAGTTAGAAGATCAACTTTATTTGGTTGACCGCTCGAAAATTAGTGAGTCTCTATCTTTTGACGAATTAATGAGCTTGCCGAGATTGTTGAAGAAAAATTATTTTCGCTTAGATTCGTAAAAGTTTTTAGCTTTACGATATCCTCCTTTTAGGTTATAGTGATGTTAAAAATTGAGGATGTCGAATCGATGAGAAAATCTTTTTATCATTTTTTAATGAGATACCGAGATGAAGCTGGAAATGATCACTATTCCGAGTTTGCCAATTCTGCCTTTAATGACCATAGTTTTCCTAAACAAGCTTTAGATTTTTATGAAATAAGTGCGTACTTGGAATTAAACGGTTCTTACTTACCAAGTATGACAGTTTTCGATCAAGTTTGGGAAGAGTATGAAGTTTGGGAAAATAAAAGATAACGTCTTGATTCTGTGATTAAGGCGTTATTTTTTTTGCGTAAAAGAGTAGAAAAAGGAAGGGAAATACAATTTTTCATTAAAAAAGAATAAAAAAAAATAGACATTTAACACCTTTTATTCGATTTTTTGAACGTGAATGTCCTCTTGGTGCATATAGTAGTAAAAAGGGAGATCAAGGAGATGGGAGGAAATGAATAATAGAAAGAAGCCGAAGTTTCAAATTGGAGATACTATCGTTGTAGGAATCTATGGCACAGTCGGTAAGGTTACAGATATTAAGCGGTTAGAAGAAGAAATTCTATATGAGGTCAACGAGAGTGAAGGGTTATTTCGGGAAGAGGTTCTCTTTTCACTGACTGAATATGAAGGGATATTGGTTGACAAAGAACAGATTGATATTCAATATCTTTTTTTCTTTGGTGATCTTGTTAAGGTAGACGGATTTGAAAATGATTTATTTAAAGTTGTTGGTATTCGAACAGAGATATGGCGCTACAAAGAGGACGCGTGGGAAGAGATTGTTTACGAGTTAAATAGGGTCAAGGATGGTGAGTGGCTAGAAGCAGATGAGGAAGATCTTTCTCTAATTGCAGACGGAAGTTATGCAGATATCTTTTTACAAAAATACAATTTTCTTTTCCCGAAAAATCGACCTCTTGCATTAAACTCACCAGACTATACGAATAATCAGTTAGTGGATTATTTATTGGACCGCTACAATGATTACAAAATCCTCTATCAGTTGTTTGAAGATCAAGATTACGTTCGAAAAATGACCGATATTCTTCAACAGTTAAAAAAATCCTCTCTTTCTAAGGATGAAACCACTTAGCTAATGATTATCCAAAACAAAGAAACAGCTAGTACTAAAAAACTAATAAAAACAGCTGAAATTACCTTTTCAAACAGGGTATCAATTTTCCCCTTTTCCATTTCTAAATCAAAAATGAGTTTTTCTTTCCATTGCTGAAACATAAATTGACCACTCCTTCTTGTTTACTCTAATAATCCAACCTATGCTTGTCCTCAGAAAAACATGATAAAGAAAAAAGGAGAGTTGCATAACTTTCTTTTCAGCTTCATAGATTGATAACAAAAGGGGGCGATTGGATGCGTGAGATTGAAGTGATTATTGATACTGAAGAAATTGCAGCCTTTTTCATGAAAGAATTAGTTTCTCGAGGATATGTACCTTCAGAGGACGAACTAGACGAATTAGCGGATATTACTTTCGAATACTTAATTGACAAGTGCATCATCGACGAGGAAATCGAACATCCCTAACGTGGGGAATGAACAATCGACCATAAGAACTGGAAAAACGTTGTAAAAAATAGGATGAGCATAGATAGGCAAACCTCTTTTTATCAAGGAGGTTTGCCTATTTATTGAGTAAGAAAAATACATTTTAATGGTTTTGGTGCCTGGCTCTATGCACAATCGGCTCAAGCCCATAAGGTGATATACAGGCAACATATGCTTTTCTTAGCGGAGAAAGGTTGTTTGAAGAGCCTTTTGCCATTTGGCGATTTTTCGTTGTGAGTTCGACTTGTTTTTAGGTGTTTTTTGTTGCAATGCAAACCAATACGTCATTTTTGTTATCAAATTAGCAGAATACCATTCTTTCTTTTGTAGAGGGAGGGTCGTTACGTTTTGCCAAGCCTCTTTAAGGGGGGGAGAATGGACAGAGTGAGCTTCTACTTGGTTTTTATAGATATGTGGCCAATAATCTTTTCTCGAAGCTGTATGGGGCGTTTTTGAGGCAAATTGAAGAGCGCTATTGTGTATTTTCGGGTGGAATAATAAGCTGTACAATGATTTGCCTGTAAGAATTCGGTGGTCTACGTTGGCGAATTGATGTACATCGAGTCCGGTTAGGTCATAGGGTGCATGCTTTTTACGTTGATAAGGAAAGAGTATCGTCGTTAGATTAAGTTTATCATGAAGAGTTAGGATGGTCTTTTGGAGCCAGTTCCTATTTTCTTCTGCGGTTAATACACGGGTTTGTAGCATCTGTTGCTCATTGATAATCATTGCCACTGTAAGGACTTTTTTCTGTTTTTCCTTCCAAAACATTGACCACATTTTTTTCATGAAAGGGGAAACGTGAAAGGCATTAAGTAAATGAAAAAGTGGTCTATCAAGTTGCAAGCTCTTTTCATATAGTAACAGTTGCACATAGGCATCTGAAAAGATCTCATAATTGGCTTTTTCTAAAAAAAGAAACAAGCCTTTCGTTTCTTTTTCAGAGAGAAGCATATGAGTAGTAACGCTTTTTAGATCTGTCATATGGTATCCTGCATTTCTGGACACCATATGGGCTAAAAAGGACCATTGAATTTCTGGATGTTGTTCGTAAAACTTCAGATAAGCCGCCGTTCGAGTGAGGTTATTCCGATTGTGAAGTTGAACACTCGCTTTAATTTCCTTTATGAAATTTTTTTCTGTGGTTAAATGAATGGTCGGATGAAATTGTTGGTCCTCGTTTATATCATGAAGAATGACATTTAATGACTCCTCAGTTAACAAGGAATGATATTTTTGTTTTCTGAAAAAGAAACTCAAAAAAAATCCTCCTATTTGAAACTTTTTGTTGGTTAAACCGTAACATACATAGTGCGCTGGTAAATAGGTGAATTTTCTACTTTCTAAAGAAAAAAATTCCTTTAAGGTATTATGTTTCAATGAAGGATTAACAGGGATAGAAGTAGAATTAAGTGGTAAAAGCTGATTTCCCATGAATGTTGGTTTTAACAGGGTATCCATAATGTTAATAGAATGTGGTCGCTGCAACATGTCATCTGTTTTTGACTGAAATCAATGCAAAAATAGAGGGGTTCATCAAAAATCTAAAAAGCAATAAAGATTAACAAAAGAGGAACAGTAGCGAATAGATCACCAAATTAAAATGAGACAGGTACAAAAGGAGGAGAAGGGATATGTCATTATTTAATAAAGTATTTGCTAGCTTTGGAATTGGTTCCGCAAAAGTGGATACTTCACTAGAAAAAGGGGTGTATCGTGCAGGTGAAAAGGTGAGTGGGGTTGTTTCCATCATCGGAGGGAATGTTCAACAAGAGATCGACAGCATTTATCTCTCTGTTCAAACATCCTATATACGTGAATCAGATGATCGTAAATTTACCGACACGGCTTCAATTTTCAAAACACAATTAAATGAACCGTTTACAGTGGGAGAACAGGAAACAATAGAAATACCATTCTCGTTCGAGCTACCGTATGATACACCATTAACATATGGAAATACAGGCGTCTGGGTTTCCACTGGGCTAACGATTAAAAAAGCTGTAGATCCTTCTGATAAAGACTATATTGAAGTTCAACCAAACACCTTAACACAATCTCTTTTACAAGCAATTCAAGACCTAGGTTTTCGGATTCGAGAAGTAGAATGTGTGGTGGCACCTTCTTCAATTCGAGGCAAATATCCGTTTTTACAAGAGTTTGAGTTTGTCCCAACGAGTGGTCCTTTCCGTGGGAAGCTTGATGAGCTAGAATTAACGATTTTAACTCAAGATGAACAAAGTGCTGAATTGTTACTTCAAGTAGATCGTAAAGCTAATGGAATTGGCGGGTTATTTGCTGAAGCGTTCGAAATGGATGAGAACTTTGTTCGTATGACGGTATTTGCACAGGATAGGCATGGGATAAAAGAGAAGCTATTTCAAGAAATTCAAAGATATTCGTGAAAATTCGACAAAATAAGTGTATATTCAATGAAGGAATTCTCGCTGGTCGTATCTAATTTAGTATAATGATTGATTATTCTGAATTGGAGGAGTGTAGATGCCTTTACTAGAAAAACTTGCTATTTCACAATTGGCAAATAAGCAGTTTGATGTTACGATTTTTCAAACACCAGGATTTGGTCAACGAAAAGGATATCTTCAAGTGTATCGCCTTCGTTTAAAAGGCTCCAATCATGAACAGTTACTTTATGAAGTTTTCCGTATGTTTAATGTAGGGGATTTAATGCCTAAAGACTATAATGCACGCTATATTCAGACAGGTGATATTGTTTTTATTGATGAGGGTAAATCGGGACACCATTACTATCGATTAGAAACCGGAGGGTGGAAAACGGTGAATCGTGTTCATATATGTTAAAGAAAACGGCTATTTTATAAGCCGTTTTCTTTATTTTAGAAGTTGTTCTTCAAATTGATGGTATCTATTTCTATTTTGCTTTATTTGTAAACTTTGTGATTCTTGGCTCAAAAAAAAAGGCAGTAGGGTTTTTTCGATTGATTTCCTATTTTTTTTTAGTTATTAAGAATTTTTGGCTCTTCGCTATTTAGTGTTGACAAGACAATTTTCTAGGGTTCAATTGATGCTACCATTTTAGCTTAATGTCAGGATTCTACATATTGATTAAAACAAGCGAAAAACCAAACCGGACAAGGGAATGAGTTCAATTGCTCGCTCAGCATTCACCACCTGTTACAAGAATAATTGATTGAGTTCCGAAACCTACATAGTTGTTTGAACTAAATACTAAATAGCGAAGAAGCGAATTTTTCATCAGGAAAAGAGAAAGAAGGCATGCAAATCTGCTTTTCACCCATTTTCCAAAGGCAGCAACCCATGCAACAATAGCCTTTTATTTACAGCCATTATATTGAAGAAATAGGTAGGATTCAGCCTCCTGTATTGATTTTCATAGAAACAATTGATTACAGAGATTTCTTGTGTAAATTATGAGACTATAGATGATCTCCAGGTCCATTTTTTCGATTAACCGCTGAGTATTCTTTTGCGTGAGCAACTAATTCAGCATCTGTTGCTTCTTTAGGAATATGATTGTTTTTCTTTTGTCCATTTATACGGTTACGATGTTTTTTTCCCAACTTTTATCACCTCGTTAAAGTTTTTCTCGGTCACTTTTTGATGATTTAGGTTTTGTTCTACTTCGGGATGAAGGTGTGGGTTCATTCGCATGCTGTACAGCTTGTTGAATTTTTTTCTTCTGATTATCCAAATGTCAAACCTCCCTTTCAAATGATTCACAAATAGTATTCCCGTGCTCGGGCATAATACACATAATTTACATTGCACATTTAAATGAAAACGGCTACAATGTATAGGTGAAGTAAGAAGTCAGACTTCTTTAGAATGAAGGCCTGATTACATAAAAATTGGAGGTTATGATTATGAGTATTCATATTGGAGCAAAAGAAGGGCAAATTGCAGAAACGGTATTATTGCCAGGAGATCCTTTACGTGCAAAATATATTGCAGAAACTTTTTTAGAAAATACAGAATGCTATAATGAAGTAAGAAATATGTTTGGCTATACCGGAACATATAAAGGTGAACGTGTATCCGTTCAGGGAACAGGGATGGGTGTACCATCTATCTCAATTTATATTAATGAATTAATGCAAAGCTATAATGTACAGAATCTAATTCGTGTTGGTACATGTGGAGCAATTCAAAAAGATGTGAAAGTACGTGACGTTATTTTAGCGATGACTTCATCTACAGATTCGCAAATGAACCGATTAACCTTTAATGGTATTGACTTTGCGCCAACAGCTGATTTCAATTTACTGAAAAATGCTTATGACGCCGGGCTAGAAAAGGGATTAAATCTAAAGGTCGGAAACGTCTTTACAGCTGACATGTTCTATAACGACAATGCGGACCACGAAAAATGGGCACAATACGGTATATTAGCGATTGAGATGGAAACATCTGCTCTTTATACACTAGCTGCTAAGTATGGACGTAATGCTTTATCGGTCTTAACTGTGAGTGATCACATTATTACGGGTGAAGAAACTACTTCGGAAGAACGACAAACAACGTTCAATGAGATGATCGAAGTAGCTTTAGATGCTGCGATTAAATAATAATTTTTGGAGGACGAATGAATAATCTCATTCGTCTTTTTTTTATGCTCTTTTCGAATACTATGTTGCTATTGGGACAAAAAAAACAGGTAGTAAGTTTTTTTGACTGTTTTCTTATTTTCTATCTAGAAATGGAGAAGTTTTCATTAGGAAAGGCTGTTTTCGCAAAGATTGTGGCTTTTCGTATTAGTTTATTATCTATGATTTTGTCAAATGGTGCTTTGAGGCATCTTCTAGAATTTTACGGAAGAATTTCTTTGAGTAGGAAATCTAATGACAATAATGGTACAAGACTGATTTATTGAGGAATACGTTAAAAAATTTAGAGGTTCCTAAATATTACTTTTATTGTGCAAAGAGCTTATTGATAATTGTTCTTTCGTATAAATTCTTATTATTAAGTCTAATTTCAGGTGAAATCTTTCATTTTTCTGTTTATTTCCACCAAATTACACGAAAATATGCCAAGAAAAAAAGCAATATCATCGTTTATAGACTGATTCGAAAAGCAACAAATTCTCCTGAAACAACCTTGAAAAAAATATGCAAAAGACAATTCACCTAGCAATGGATGGTGTCCTTTTTGAAAAGTGAGATAGTTTAACTAACTAAAATTCCTCATTTATACGGTCTGAATTGTCCAACCTCTTTCATAAGATGACTATGTAGAGTGTATTTTGTTTCTTAGTTATGAAACATGGCAAATGAATGATTCTTGAGCAGCTGGAAAATAAATTCGGAATTTTTTGTTACCGGAGGGACTATGAGGAATTTAATTGGGAGATTAATTCTTGCGAGTGTTCTAATTGGAATTGGAATCAATGGTTTCTTTGTTCCTCATCACTTTCTAGATGGAGGGATGATAGGGGTAGGATTGGTTTTTCATTATTGGTTGGATGTGCAACCTGGCTTGATTATGATTTTGTTTAGCATTCCTCTATATTTTATTGCCTTTTTGAAAGACAAGCCCTTGTTTTTTAATAGTATTCATGGTTTATGGCTTACATCCTTTTTTATTGATCTGTTGAAACCAACACAATTCATTATTCATACTTCCCCTTTGATTAGTGTCATAGGGGGAGGAATAACTGTTGGAATTGGCATTGGTTTGCTTCTTCAAGCCAACTCATCTTCAGGCGGTATTGATCTTGTGGCTGCTTTAATTAGTAAAGCAACTGGAGTGAATACTGGTCTATTGATTTTTATGTTTGATTTAGTTATTCTTTCTTTTGGCGTGGTAGTTGTAGGTTCTCATACCTTTATACCTTCCATCGTAGCGATTACGATTATTGCTCTTTTTACAAGTCTTTTTACGTGGAACTTTGATAAACCATGACTATCCGACAAAAAACTTGGGAAAATAAAAGGGTTAGAGATTGTTGAGGCACCGTAAAAATGCTATCCTTAGTAAAACAGTGCAGTTTCTTACACAGGATGAAAGTGGTGAAGGGTTTGGATCAAGAAAATAATGAAGTAACTTCCGAAGAACAAAATTCTTCTAGTTACTTTAAAATTGGGAAGTTTCGTTTTCTTATGCTATTGTTTGTTCTTGTTTTTGCTACCGCAGCAATAACAACATTTGCCTTAGCATTTGGCGATGAAAAAGCAGTGGATGTGGGTGTACCAGAGCCCTTAACTGGAGAAAAGCGAGCTGAATTTGAAAAACTATTTGAAGCGTATGATAAATTAAATGAACAATATTATACGGACATTGAAACAGAAACACTGATTAACGGTGCTATCAATGGTATGGTAGAATCGCTTGATGATCCCTATTCAGATTATATGTCTGTTGAAGAAGCGGAACAATTTAATCAAGTAATAAGTTCTTCCTTCGAAGGGATCGGAGCTGAAATCCAATCTAAAAATGGGTTTATCACCGTGGTATCACCAATTAAAGGGGCGCCAGCTGAAAAAGCAGGATTAAAGCCCAATGATCAGATTTTAGCGGTCGATGGGGAAAGTGTTCAAGGCTTTAGCACGACAGATGCAGTAATGCTTATTCGAGGGGAAAAAGGAACAGAGGTTGTGTTAACGATCCAACGACCTGGAAATAGTGAAGCGCTCGATGTCAGTATAACTCGTGATGAAATTCCGATTGAAAGTGTGACAGCCGAGATGAAAGAAAATGGGGTTGCACTGATTCAAATCAAGTCATTTTCTGACAAGACTTATAGTGAATTAACTTCTGCTTTGGAGACCATGAAGGACAAAGGAATGAAAGGAATGGTGATTGATCTTCGCCAAAATCCAGGAGGACTTCTGGATCAAGCGATTCAGATATCGAATCTTTTCGTACCAAAAGGGGAAAAAATCGTTCAAATTGAGGACCGTGAAGGGAATCGTCAACCAGTTCTTGCAGAAGGCGGCGAAAAGATTGATATTCCAGTCAGTGTGTTAATTAACGAAGGAAGTGCAAGTGCTTCTGAGATTTTAGCAGCTGCCATCAACGAGACAATTGATATTCCGTTGATTGGGGAAAAGTCGTTTGGAAAAGGAACGGTTCAATCTGCTCAACCTTTCGAGGATGGATCTAATATTAAAATGACTACAAGTAAATGGTTAACACCTGATGGCAATTGGATTCATACAAAAGGGATTGAACCTACGCATGTCGTGAAACTACCAGAATACTCTTCTTTGCCCTATATAGAGCCAACAAATGAGTGGAAAGAGAATGATGTATCAGATCAGATTAAAGCAGCAGAAGAGATGCTTAAGTTGTTAGGTTATGCCCCAGGCGAAATCGATGGGATGCTTGATAAAGAGGCGATAGAGGCGCTTAAAGAGTATCAGTCGTCAGAAAAATTAGAAGTAACAGGCATTCTTACGGGTGACACAACTGTTTCGTTGATGCAAAAAATCCAAGAAAAACTAATAGTAGAAGATCCTCAATTACAAAAGGCAATAGACGTACTAGGCCTATAAAACAAAATTAGGAGAAAAGCCTCTTGTGATCAGATACAAAAGAGTGAGTCCAACTATTATGGTCTCGCTCTTTTTTTTGTGCAGACAAGCAGGTTGAATGTTTCAGTGGTATGGTGTCTAGTTCCATGCGCATTCCGGATTACCTGGTATAGAAACCGGAAGATATCCCAACAATGGTAGTATATCTAAAAGAGGTGACTGCAATGAAGAAAATTCGGTTCATTTTGCAACTACTTATTGCGATTGGACTTCTACATGTTTTTACCACAGGGGCATGGAATGAAAAAAGCAAGCTTCAGGATACATTCACCAGTTTTCAAGAAACGAAAGGGGATGTATTCTCTAAGTCCAATCAACAATCAGATAGCTTACAAGAACAACCATTGCGTTTTTTATTGGTTGGATATGAGCAAACAGAGAAAAGTCAACAACCTCGGAAGATGATCCTTGCGCAACTAAATGGTGAATCTTCGGTTAAATTAGTAGAAATTCTACCTGATACAGTCGTAGGTATTTCTGGTTCAGAGGAAAAAGACCTTTTTCATTCCTTTAGCATTGGAGGAATAGATGTGGTGAAGGATATTATTGAGGAACAGTTTCAGGTGGGAATTGATCATTGGGCGAGTGTGAATATTGGTGAAATTCAATCAATCGTGACGAACACTTCAAACGAGTTCACTAATAAACTTCAGAGATTAGTCGCAATTGCTGAGGTTAAAGAAAAAAAGTCAGATGAGGGAATCACTGGAGAATTGCTATTCAATATTCAAGAATTAGTGCGTTCCAAAGAAGGATTAAGTCTGGCAACTGCTGCACTTAAGGCGATTGAAACAGATATGAGGTCAAAAGATATATTAAGAATTGGAAGGTCTTTGCTCAATTTAAATTCGATGTCCATCGAACATAGAGTGCTTTCATCGGGCGTAAATGAACACGTTTCGACGAGTGTATTCGTCATGCAGGACGATCTATATACTTATATGAAGTAGATATGTGAGGGGAGTGAAGAAGAAGCACCTTGGGTAAATAGAATTATTAGGTTATTTAATCAAATCTTCAAAGGAATCGGCTATTTTAGTATGGATTTTGTATAAAAAGAACCAAATAGATGCCCTGAACCCATAGGTTTTCTCGGATAATGTACTGTTGCGTAGAGCGACATTCATAGCAAAAACAGCCATTTACTAATAAAAGGGGAGTCAAATACAAAGAGGAACACTTCAGCTAAAAAAGATACATCTGGGGCTCTAAGTCATCAATCATAAAAATACAATGAATACTCTGCACTTTCAAACTGAAATCAAGCAATTCCCCCTTTTTAATGATTTACAGAATCCCTTTTATAAATCATGTCCCAAAAATTAGTTTTTAGGAATAGCGTCTCAGTGATTTTGTACCTAATCCTCACTTTCTTTTTTAATATCCAACACATCTAGATAGGCCTCAATTCGGGCCTTTTTCTTTTCAATTAAGTCTTGTATATAGTGTTGATAAGTTTCTTTTTGATGCGAAACCTCTTCATGGTAGAGTGACTTTAGTTGTTCTAAGTGCTCTTGCAGGGTTAAATCATTACTATCCGAGCCGCCGGATTGAACCTTTCTTAAAATCATCTCGACTAATTTGTCGTTCGTTGCTTCTAATGACTTGGTTCCTTGTCGGATATATATAGCACCATAACGCAGCTCCCCGCGGGTGACGACAGACGTATAGGGTACGTATTTGGGGTCATACTCAATGATTAATACCTGAAATAATTTATTATGAAAATGAGTTGTCTCGTTTGTAGTAAAATAGTAATCTTCTGTACGGTATTTAAGGTATTTCGGTAGTAAGCTATCAAGTTTATTGTCCACATCTGCTTTATCTAAAAATTCCTCATCGCTAAGACCGCAAAACTCAGAAGTGCCATCATCGAGCTGTTTGACTCCGATCAGCATACAGCCTCCGCCAGAGTTAGCAATGGCCAAAATGTGTTTGGCTAGCTTTGTGAATTCGACCCACTTTGTTTTAAAATCAAGAAAATCGGTTTCGCCCGTATTGTTTAGCAGCAAATCAGTGAAGCCTTCTTTTGACGGGTTATTCAAAAAAAATCGTAAGTTGACCGGTACAATATGATCGTAGTACATCCTAGTCCCGCCTTTCGCTGTCCTAATGTTAGCATATGCTTGAAATAATCATTGCAAAACTAAATTTTTTTCATCAACAAGTATATCAGTCTGACTAACGAAATGGGTCTGTTAGCCTTACCTAAATAGGGATAAATAAATTCCAAACAAGGTGTTAGTTAAGAAGGTATGGACATCTGCATTAATCCATTCAATAAAGCTATTTCACCTTCATAATACGGCTAATTAATTGTTTACATTATTTTGGGTCATCTAGCTTATTAACCATGTATACTGCAGAGTGTTTTTCTGGTGATGTCAATAGCTTGGACTTGCCTAAATTGAAACCAAAGGGAGAGTAGAGTATACTCTATATTGGATTACATATGGCTGGATTCAGTTTGGAGAAGCGCATTAGTAGTCCACTAAGATTTAATTGAATAGGGTTTGATAAGCGAATCCTTCTAATCTTTTAGCCGGTTATTCTCAAGTTATTGAAGGGGATTTCATCTGGAAAAAAGTATATGAATTCTAGATATAATGATACTATTGAATGTTAGAAATGGTACATTTTGAATAATTTGCTTAATTATTATCAAATGTGAAAAGGAAACGCCCTAGTGGTGAAGAAACTTCGATATGATGCAAAAGAAGATTTGAAATCTATTTACATCATGTTGTAGAGCTTAGTTCATAGCAGAAGCATTGTGAAAATATCTTTAGAAAAGGTTGTTTTCGCAATGTTTGTGCTTTTCGTACCAGCGAATGAACTATGATACAGCTCTGTTTCGCGGCATCCTTTCGTCTATTTTGATGAATTTCAACAGCAAAATGGAGGATTCATAAAAAACTCGGAAGAAATAGCAATAATGTATACGATTAAACCCTTAGTGAAAAAAGTGAATTCAACAAAGTCTGGATTTTCCGGGAATACCATTCGAATCATTTTTTATTTCATGGTAGATCTCTGATTAAAATGTAAATATTTACACGAAAAGAAAGGACATATCAAATGAAGCGAGAAATATATATTTTATCAGGATTTTTAGGTAGTGGAAAAACAACATTGTTGAAACAAATGGTTTCAATGTTAAAAAAACAAGGGAAAAAACCGGCCGTATTAATGAATGAATTAGGAAAGGTATCGATTGACTCGGATGAGGTGGAAGAGGGGATTCCTTTAGCAGAATTACTAGATGGCTGTATCTGTTGTACTATCCAAGAAAAGCTTGAGTCCCAATTGCAGGAACTGTTGTTTAATAAGGGGTGGGATGTGCTGATAATTGAAACAACGGGAGCTGCCCATCCAGTTGAAGTTCTTGATAGTGTGATGTCGCCTTTGTTCGCAGACCACTGGAATTTTAAAGGAATCATTACCATTGTGGATGTGCTTCAATGGGACAATCGAGAATTTTTATCTCCCCAGGTTCTTCAACTATTAAGAGAGCAAATTCGCCATTCACACTTGCTGTTATTAAACAAGACGGATTTATTATCAGAAAATGCTGTCGGGAAAGTCGTGTTTGAAATTCAGTCGATTAATTCAAGTGCTCGCACACTTATAACGACTCATAGCAAGCTTTCATTAAAAGATATTGAGGCTTTGCAAACAAGTGAAGAAGATATTCTAAATTCAATATCGACTCGAGATAAAAAACAATTATCTCTTCAATCCTTTGTCTATACTTTTACGAATTCAGTGGATCAAGAACAATTTGAGAACTGGTTAAGAAAAAGTCCAGATACTATTTATCGAATGAAAGGATATATTCCATTCACTGGATTTCAGTATCCCTATTCCTTTCAATATTCATATGGAATGCCGATGTTTTTGCCGGAAGATATGAATATGCCGAAAAATTTGGTCATCATCGGCGAACAATTGAAGGTTGATGAATTGAAAAATCAGTTAAAAAAGTTAGAACAAACGGAAAACACTCCCCTTCAGTGATGAGAGAGGGGGAGTTAGTACAAATCTGGTTATTTCCCACGGGATCCGATTAAGTTAATGGATCAGAGCCTTCAAACTGAAAATGGTTGATCTTGAAAGTAAAACTGTATTTACTGATAGTTACTTTCTCCAAACTTTTCAAAAGTTTTCTCATCTTCAATGAGCCCACAGGCAGCACATTGAACGCGTACGTCAGGTCCATTATATGGAATATGAAAAGGACCTGCGTTATCTGAGGTATAAGTTTCTTGAACTTCACCAGACTGTGGATTGAGTTTGACACCGTGAGAGACTTGTTCGATCAAATTAAATCGAGTTTTATTAGTTTTACAACCAGGACAACGATAGGGAGTAGACATCTTGTTTCTCCTTTCTTGATTTTTATTTAGTATTTGTAAAGGAGCATAAATTATGATAGATTCTCAATTATTTACTTATTATCAACAACTTTGGAGTAATCGAACCATACCATTTGATGAGGGAGAAGAAGCACTCGCCCTTGTAAAAGCAATCGAGAGTGAACTTCTAGATGAAGCCACACACCCAAGAGTTAGAAAAACACCTTGGGAAAAATACTGTCGGGCATATAATCGTGTGCTAAAATCTGACCTACCAAACAAGGCTCAAGTGTTTTTAGTTTTCAAATATGAGGATGTTTATCTTGAGCTGAAAAAAAGAAATTGGAAACCGCATGAACAATAACTTTGCTCGTTAAATCTCTCCCTCCCTATCTTGAAAAAGCGGCAATGACGTTATCTAGATGGGAAGGGGTGTTAAAAGTAATGTAGTAGAATAAAGGAAAAAGTCTCTAACAAGATCTTGAATTAATCGTGGAAATCCTAATAGTTGAAAAAATACCAGTATAGGTATATGATAATGAAAAATATTATTGGAGGTATCTTTTCAATGATCCTACTCCTATTATTAATAATTGGAATTTCTTTCTCTATACATTATCGCTATACTCCTACTAATTGTAAGAAAAAATCATGCCAGACTTCATCAGACTTAACATGGATTGATGTCCGTGATTATCAAGAAAGTAATGCTTCACCAGTTGAGTCCAATTTTCACATACCATGTGGGTATATTTATCGCCACAGCCATGAAATAAAGGCAAATCAGGTTGGGGTTATTGCTTCAAGCAAGATAGAGAAAAATGTAGCAGTTAGAATGCTTCGGAAAAAAGGTCTGCAAGTGGTCAATTGTCGAGTAATCCCTGCAGATGTGAGTGCGAAATCGTCTTATCTGAATGTTTCTTGAAGAAAATCAATGGTTAGATTAGGTTAATATCTTTAAATTACTGGTCTACTCACTCGGTTTATTTAAGGTTGATTTCGCAAAATTCTGGCTTTTCAAAATGATATGAGATTTTTATTGGTATGATTTCGAGCTCCTTTCTTTAAGTTTTTTTCGAATACATTGCGGCTATTTCATCTGGTTTTTGATTAAATCTTTCATTTCACTGTTGAATTCCATCAAAAATAGACGGATCTAGCTGCGGTGGCTTGCGGCTCGGGGTCAAATGAATAACCCTCCAGCGATGCAGGCATCACCTCCGAGTTCTTCATTTGCCTGCCGTCCCTGAGCAGCCACTTTCGCATTTCGTGATCCAGCTGCAGTGGCTAGGGACTCGGGCATTTGTCAGCCCACTGCGTGAATCGGGATTCACTACGTGTTCTGCCAGATGCCTGCCGTCCCTGAGCAGCCACTTTCGCATTTCGTAAATGATGCCCGAAACTAAGCTAAATCATAGATAATAGACTGATTCGAAAAGCAATAAACATTGCTAAAACAGCTTTTCCATAAGTGGAATTTTTCATTTCGAGATAAAAAGGAGGAAATCACACAAAAAATTTTCTACCTGTTTTTTCTTTGAGCAATGAGCCACTAAGTTAAGAAAATAATCTATATTAAATAGTTCCTTTCTTTGGAACTGTTTTTTTATTGAACTCGATTAATTGCAGTACAAAAACGAATACTAGTAATGTATTAGCACTATTTTAGGAGGAATTAATAATGGGACAGATTAGAAAAGGAATACCAGCAGATATGGATAGAATTATGGCAATTGTCCAAGGTACGATACACGTTATGGAAGAAAACCAGAATGATCAATGGACAGAGGAGTACCCAAACCAAGAAGTGTTTAGAGCCGACATCTATAAAGAAAATTTATATGTAGCCATTAATGATCAAAATGAACCGGTGGGAATGATTACAGTCGACCAAGAGCAAACACCCGAATATGAATACATTGACTGGCAATCAAACCAAGAAGCATATATTTTTCATCGAATCGCCGTTGATGTAAAGGGGCGAGGTGAAGGAATCGCATCAAATTTAATTCAGCATGCCGAAAAAATTGCGGTTCAGGAAGGAGTACCATATATGAGAACAGATACATACAGCAAAAATAAAAAAGCACAGGCATTATTTGAAAAAAACGGGTATAAGAAGGTAGGGACGATTCCGACTTTGTTTGGCAAAAATCAACCTTTCTATGCTTACGATAAGATTCTCTCTAAATAGGGTCATTTAGGCAAATAAAGCGTTGAGAGTTGCAATGCATCTTCAATGAGAATAGTATTGAGATAATGCCAATGTAGTGGAGAGGATTTTTTTGAGCCAAAAAGTAATTTTAATAACCGGTAGCGCAAAAGGACTCGGAAAAAAAGTTGCTGAGCACTTCGCCGCACTCGGTCATACGATTATTATTAATTACCGTCATAGCAAGGATGCAGCAATGTCTTTCGTCGAATACCTCCAACAAACATACTGCATTGAAGCAAAAGCCATTCAATGCGATGTTTCTGATCCTGAAAGCTGTGAGAGGATGGTGCATGCGATTCTCAATGATTTTCAGCGAATCGATATTTTGATTCATAATGCAGGACCTTACATAAAAGAACGCAAAGCCCTTGTTGAATATAGTCAAGATGAGTGGCAATATATCTTAAATGGTAATGTGAGCTCAGCTTTTTACCTTTCTAAGTTGATTATTCCAGTGATGAGAAAGTGGAAATGGGGTCGTATTATTACATTTGGGTATGATCGAGTGGAAACAGCACCAGGTTGGATTTATCGTTCAGCATTCGCTGCTAGTAAAGCTGCACTTGCCTCATTAACAAGAACCATATCGATTGAAGAAGCCCCCAATGGCATCACGGCTAACATGGTGTGTCCAGGAGATATACTGGAGGACTGGAAGGAAAGCGATATCGCTACTTCTCGAGGAGTAGAAGATAGCGAAGTACCTATTGGGCGCCCAGGAACAGGAGAAGATATTGCTCGCACAGTCGGTTTTTTATGTGAAGAAAAGGCTGATTTTATTACTGGTAGTATTCTACCAGTAACCGGAGGAAAAGATGTATTAAGGAAAATATATCACGAAAAAGGCTGATACACGGGTATCAGCCTTTTTCGTAAAGTAATGGAGAATGTAAATTAACAGTGTTTCTAACCTTGCATCATGCCCAAGTTAACACGTCTCTAATAGGGCTTTTAACCTTAAGCTTTTCTTAAATGAGCAAGGTGTTTTCTGCGTTGAACAAGATGGAGTCGGCCGGATAAAGTTAACGCACCTGCCGTTAAGCCAGCGATTAAGCCGATCCAATATCCAAAGGGACCAAAAGAGGTGTAGGTAGCGAGTACATAACCCAGAGGCAATCCAATAACCCAATAGGAAATTAACGTCATCATAAAGGTCACATTGACATCTTTATAGCCGCGCAGTGCTCCTTGTACAGGAGCCTGAACCGCATCTGATAATTGGAAGAATAGCGCATACAACAAAAACTGGGCAGCGAGTGTAGCCACTTCAGGTGAATCAGTATAGATGAGGGCGACCGCATCACGTTCAAAGAATAAAAATAAACCAAATCCCCCGGCGAATAAAAGGGCGGTAACAACCCCCATGATGGCGTAGGATCTTGCATCAGAAAACCGTTTGGCTCCAACTTCAAATCCAACCACAATCGTAAGAGCAAGTGATATGCTTAAAGGAATCATATAGAGGAAAGAGGCGAAATTTAGCGCAGCTTGGTGGGCTGCAATCACAACTGCTCCGTATTCATCCATAAATAAAGTAACCGCAGAAAAGATACTTGTTTCAAAGAAAATTGATAAGCCAATGGGTAGTCCAATTACAAAAATTTCTTTCCATTTACTTAAGGAAATTGGAAACAAGGAACTGAAAATTTGATATTTTTTAAACGGCTTCTTCGTTTGTATGATCCAAATCGAAATAAACATCATCGACCAATAAGTAATAGAAGAAGCGATACCTGCTCCTACACCCCCTAATTCAGGAAACCCAAATTCACCAAAAATAAAGACATAATTAAAGATGAAGTTAATGGGCAAGGAAGATAATGTGATCAGCATCGAAACCCTTGTAAACCCTAACGCATCAATAAAAGATCGCAAAACACTTGTAACAAATAACGGAATCACACCAAAGGATAGGGCGAGTAAATAGGTCTTAGCGATGGTCATGGTTTCCGAAGACAGAGCTAAGCTGTCTAAAAGTGGACTCAAAACAAGAAATCCTCCAATTAAGACGACAATGGAAAGGGCAAGGGAGGCATAAACCCCTTGTATGACAGAGAAGGAAACGTCACCATCGTTTTGAGCACCTACATTTTGAGATACAATGGGTGTAATTGATAAAAGAATGCCTGTTAATCCGGTAAAAACAGGAATCCAAAGCGATGAACCGATTGCGACTCCCGCTAAATCAATATGAGAATATTGTCCAGACATCATCGTATCGAAAAAGCTCATCGAGAACATTCCAAGTTGTGTAATAAGAATGGGAACTAATATAATAAAAAATCGAGAAAGTTTTTCTCTTGTGGAAAATGTTTGCATCATAAAGAGATCTCCTTTTACACATCTAGTAAGCACATACATAGCTAATGTGGTAAATTATAGCACAGGAAGCTCATTTTAAAAGCATTTGAATAATTCAGTTTTTTGTGTAAAAGAGAGCTGATTGACATCTTCAGAAAGGAGACAGATATGATATCAATCATTGAGTGGATATGGGGGATATTTCTCATTTGGTATGTAGTAGGGTTGGCGTTAGTCGGCTTTAATTTGCTACCGCTAGGTTTAGAATGGGCCAACGCTGTGTTTTTGTATTTAGCGGGTACTGTAGCCTGTATTTATTGGCTATTATCTTTTACTAAACGGATGTTTATATTCCTATTTGTGCTATTCGTGTTTGGAATAACTATTTTTGCTGAATTTCTAGGAGTGAAGTATGGATTGATTTTTGGTCAATATCACTATGAACAGGATTTTGGCATTCAAATTTTGGGTGTCCCTCTTACGATTGGATTCGCTTGGGTTATGGTCATTGTTACGAGTATGGCGTTTTTTATTCCTTTGCTCCAACTAAATAAAACGATATCAAGGGGCATTCTCTATGCAGTAGGGACGTCATTGCTAGCGGTGACGATGGATTTAATAATTGATCCTGTGGCTTTCATTGTAAAAGAATATTGGATTTGGGATGAAGGAGGAGTATATTATAACATTCCTACGAAAAATTTTTTTGGTTGGTTTTTCGTGTCTTTTTTCTTACAATCTCTTATCTATATTTTTGTCTCAGAAAAAACCTTCAATTCCGATTCAGTGTGGGAACGTCGAATGAGACTATTATATTTACTCGTTTTAGGAATGTTTCTTCTAACAGCCGTTGTAAATGGATTACTAGTGGGTGTAACGATAACAATGATTAGTTTTATTTTGGCCATGTCATTCAGGAAATGGAGTGTGCACAATGAATAATCTTAAAAAAAGTAAATATTTTCAAAAGCGATTATCCCTATATATAACCTTTCAATTAAAACGTAAATTTCATGCCATACATATTGTAGATGGACGAAAAAAAGCTTCTGCTAGGTCGAAATTATATCTTGTGAATCATTCCTCCTGGTGGGATGGTTTGATTATTTTTTATTTAAATCATTTGCTCATTAAGGAAGATAGCTATGCCATGATGAGTGCCCAAGGACTGATAGATCATCCTTTTTTTGAAAAAATCGGTGCATTCCCAGTGGATCCATCTTCTCCTAAAAATATGGTAAAGTCATTACAGTTTGCGGAAAAGTTATTGGATGAACAGAAAAGCTTGTGGATTTTTCCTCAAGGAAAAGAAGAACATGTAGAAAAAAGACCCTTAACCTTTATGAATGGAGCGAGCTACTTAATTTCAAAAAAGCAATCTTTAGTTGTAATCCCGGTAGCAATGTATTATTCGTTTAGGCATTATGAGAGACCTGAACTTTTCATTCGCATAGGTGAGGAAACACTGATTAAGAAAGCTAATTACCAAAGTCGAGATGATCTAACGGTAGAGCTACAAACTAAAGTGGAAGGTTTGTTAAATCACATTCGAGCTGATCTCATAGAAGAAAACATAGTTGATTATGAGAATCTGCTAAAAGGTTTTCAAACTTTAAGTGATTTACCGACTACGGTGAAAAGGTTCTTTCATAAGGGGGAGTCTTCTTGATCTTTATTTTGATAGGGCTATTAACACTAAGTATCCTGTTTACAATTGTAAATATCCAAACTATGCCGAGTTTAAAACGGATTGACCAGAACGAAAAATCCCTAGTCTCGGTTCTTGTTCCACTTCGAAATGAAGAAAGAAATGTTCCTGAATTAATACAGACACTAAAGAATTTATCGTATACACACACTGAATTTCTCCTCTTGGATGATCAATCAACGGATCAGACGAACCGTTTATTATCTACAGCAATTGCCGGAGACAACAGGTTTCGTCTTATGGACGGTGTTTCGTTGCCAAATGGCTGGGTCGGAAAAGTTCATGCATGTCATCGCTTAGCTTCGGAGGCGGAAGGGGACTATTTCTTTTTTCTTGATGCTGATATTTCTGTCGGTAAAGACGCTGTTCAACAAGCCCTCTACTTGATTAAGACCTATCAATCGAGTATGGTTAGTGGATTTTCACATTTCCAAACGAAACCTTTTCTAGCAAAGTTGTTAGTTCCGTTTCAACATTTTTTCGTCTTTACCTTGCTACCAAATCTAATAAGTAATCGAACGAAGTGGTCGGCATTTACCGCTGCTCATGGTGCATTTATGTTTGTTGAATCCAAAGCATATCAACAAGTGGGGGGACACAAGGCGCTAAAGAACTCTCTACTGGAGGATGTACACTTCGCTCGTTTACTGAAGAAAAAAGGCTACCGCGTAACCCTTGCAAATATATCGAGAGTCTCAACCTGTAAAATGTATGAAACGAATCAAGAAGTTTGGCAAGGATTTCTTAAAAATATATACATTGGCTTAGGGAAATCACCTTTTGCTGTTGGGGTCTTTACATTAGTGTATTTTACCTGTTATGTATTGCCTCTCGGATTGGCTCTTGCTGGTTTCATAACAGGAAGCCTGTTACTGATCGTTCCGTTGCTACTCACCTTCTTACAAACCGGACTAGTGGACGTAGCGAATAGGGGCGAACGATGGCATTTTTTACTCACTCCGTTTGCTAGTGCGACGTTGATTATCTTGCTTTGGGCCTCCATGATTCGCTTTTTAGGACAGCAAGGAGTGGAGTGGAAAGGAAGAACATACTTATGAAAAAAATTCTTATCGTAGGAGCAGGACTTGGTGGTTTAGCTGCAGGAATTACACTTCAGCATAAGGGTTATCAAGTAGAAATTATTGAACAAAACGCTCACGCAGGTGGGAAAATGATGCCAGTAGAAATCGATGGGTACTCCTTTGACTATGGCCCAAATACGATCACCATGCCCCGAGTGTTTCAAAATGTAGTTGCAGAAACGGGCGAAAATCCTGACGACTATTTCTCATTTCTGAAATTAAATGCACATACTGTAAATCAATGGGAAGATGGAACAATTTTTCAGCAAACAACGGACGTAGCCAATATGCTCGCTCAATTTGAGGAGTTGGATGAAAAGGGTAGTAGAGCTTATCCGGACTATTTAGCAGAAGTAGAAAGGATATATAAGGAAGCCGAACTATCATTTTTTTATGCGCCATTTACTTCTTGGAAGGACTATCTTTCGCTACGATTAGGCTTTGCACTGATGAAGGTTCGCCCGTTTGAGAAGTTAGCACATTTTCATGAACGCTATTTTTCCAATGAAAAGATCTTAATGACATTTAATCGCTATGCCACCTACATCGGATCTTCTCCTTACCAATGCCCAGCAACCTTTTCGTTGATAGGTCACCTTGAAATGAATGAGGGCGTGTATTACACTATCGGTGGCAATACGAATATTGCCAAGGGTTTTCTCAAACTCTTTCAAAAGCTCGGCGGCAAGGTGACGTTTGATACGAAAGTAGAAAAAATATTACTCAAGAATAAGAAGGCATATGGTTTGCTCCTATCCAATGGGGAGAAAAGGGTAGCTGCTGAAATAATCATTAATGGAGATTTTATTACTGCTTCAAAAAAATTATTAACTGAAGCAGAACGCCCAAGTCTTACTGATGAAAAATTAGATGCCTATGAACCTTCGATTTCGGCATTTGTTATTTTAGCTGGTTTAAATCAGCGACAAGAACAGGTTCATCATCATCATGTTTTTTTTACAGGAGACTATCATTCTGAATTTGAAGATATTTTCCTCCATCATAAACTACCGGATGATCCAACCATTTACGTTAGTCATTCAGTAAAAACCGATCCTGAGAGATCGAAGGGCAGTAATTTCTTTATTTTAGTCAATGCACCGGCTATCGAAATGAACGAAAAACAAATTTCTGCGTACAAAGAGAAAGTGTATGATAAGCTAGAAAGGATGGGTGTCCCCATTCGACAGTATCTTGAGGTCGAGAAAATCTACCCGCCTCAATTTATTCGCGATACATTTTCAGCGTATAAAGGTGCATTGTACGGTGTTTCTTCACATAGCATGAAGGACAGTTTTTTACGTCCGTTCAATCAAAGTAGAGATATAGAAAATCTCTATTATGTTGGGGGCACGACGCATCCAGGTGGAGGCTCGCCAATGGTGACGATTTCAGGAGTCAATGTAGCAAAACGAATTGTCTTGAAAGACCATAAGCAAACTACTAAAGAACGGAGTAAGATAGATGAATAAACGAATATTATTTACAGGCGGTGGTTCCGCCGGGCATGTTACGGTGAATGCAGCTTTAATTCCTTTTTTTCTAGAACAAGGTTGGAAAGTGTCATATATAGGATCTAGAAATGGCATTGAAAAAGAGATCATTACGGAAGGGTTTTGCCAGGTACCATATATCGGCATTTCTAGTGGTAAACTGCGCCGGTATTTTTCTTGGAAGAATTTTTCCGATCCTTTTCGCGTGATGAAAGGCTTTGTAGAAGCGCTTACGGCGATCAAAAAGGAAAAACCTGAAATTATTTTCTCAAAAGGTGGTTTTGTGTCCGTCCCAGTTGTGATGGCAGCTAAAATGGCAGGGGTCCCAGTAGCAGTCCACGAGTCTGACTTCACTCCTGGGCTAGCGAATAAACTCGCTGCCCCATTTGCGACCAAAATATTTACGACTTTTCCAGAAACGGTCAAACATCTACCAGAGGAAAAAGCTGTTTGTGCAGGTGCGGTGATTCGACGAGAGCTATTTGCAGGGGAGGCGAAAAAAGGACGAAGATTAGCTGATTTTCATAGTGCTAAACCCATTCTACTCGTAATGGGCGGTAGCTTAGGAGCAAAGAAAATCAATGAATCCGTTCGATCCAATTTAGAAGAACTATTGAAAACATTCCAAATCCTACATATTTGCGGGAAGGGGAATATCGATTCGACGATTGCTCGCGAAGGCTACAAGCAATTTGAATACGTGACCACCGAATTGCCTGACTTCATGGCTGCTACTAGCTATGTTATTAGTCGAGCAGGATCCAACTCAATTTTTGAATTTGTCGCATTAAAAAAACCGATGTTACTTATTCCCCTTTCCCGTCAAGCAAGTCGAGGTGATCAAATCGCTAATGCAGATTCGTTCGTGAAACAAGGCTATGCTCTCAAATTAGAAGAAGAAGAACTAACAAGTGATAGCTTTTTAACAGCAGTTCGTCAACTAAAGGAAAAGCAATCTGATATGGTTCAAGCCATGGAAACGTCAAATGGTGCTCTCACAATCGAAGAAATGTACACACAGCTAACGTCGATGATAAAGACAAAAGGTTAGACAAAAAAGAGCTACTCTCTGTAGCTCTTTTTTGTTGAGGCTGTTTTCGCAAAGTTTCTTGCTTTAAGTATCAATTTATTATCTACGAATTAGATTTATTTTGGGAATCATTTCATCTGTTTTTAATGGAAATCAACAGTGAAAGGGGGGAAGTAGTCAAAAATTAGAAGAAAAAGCAAAATGTATACGAAAAGAGCCTTCATTAAAAAAAGTGATGGAATCCTTAAATACTCCAACCTCTTTGGTATTCAATATTTATTGTTATTTCACTTGCTATAAATGTGGGAAATAAGGTGTTGTTTAGCTTGATTTTTTGTATTTTCTCCTCAGTATATACTGACTCAATTAATACTATGAGCTTTTCGCGTGCTGTTTCCAGTAAGTGTTAGTTTGCGAATTAATAGAAGATGTTTCTATTGTTCATTTGCGATAATCTTTATTGCTAAGAACACGTTAGCAGGCTTTTGTTAAGTGCTTTGTATCCAATTATCCAAATACTTGAATGAGCTTCAGAATGGATTTTCGTCGTAGCGCTGTTATTCGATCCAAGCTATCCCGCACTACTCTAGTCCTCAGTCTGGAAAAGGATTACAAAAATCATCATTTGTTATTTTTTTTTGAAAAACTCGATAAAGCGCTCCGTGAAATTCTTGCAAATGTTTGTTGAGTAAAGCAATGGTTCTGAAATCTCTAGTTTGGATAGTTTTCAAACGAAGCCCCTCTAGTCAGACGCGTTGTTAGGCTTCAAGAGCTTGAATTTCTTGGTCTTCCTCAGGATGACGTAAAATATGAAGAGTATATAAATCTTTAGGAATTTCGTAAAGATCATAAATATCTCCAGCGTGATTTAACTGTTGATACAGATGAGCACGTGTTTCATTAGCTTTTACAACATAAGGAAGTTTTTCGGCTGCTTTTCGAGAGCGAGGATTCTCTTTGCGAATACGCATAAAAATCGTTTCCATTCCGAGGTCATAAAAAAGTTCTTGAAAAAATGCGTCTTTAGCAGGAACATTATATCCTTTCCCATGAAACGGTTTTCCAAGCCAAGTGCCAAGGAAGCCTGCTGCTTCTTCGATATCAAATAGGTTAATAGTACCGATGGCATTGCCCCATTCATCCAAAATGGTTCTAGAGATCAGTTCTCCGCTTTCTTCAGCTTCCATCGTTTTCTTTGTCAAAAAGACAAATTCATCATAAGAATATGCTTTATGACGCACAAAAGGGAAGACATCCGGGTGCGCCATTAGCTCATAAAGGTCATGACATTCGTGTAAGTCACGTTTTTTAAGCATTTTTTTCCCTCCACTAGAGGGCAGTCGGATAGAGAATCCGAATACCACCCTCGAAATTTTTCATTAGCTAACATAAAAAATTTCGGGGTGGGAATCGAACCCACTAGAACCGACTTGTATCGGTGGCGCACCATTTGCCTTCCCTCAATTGCACACAATATTTCACTAAGTCAATATGCGAATTGATTCGTATATTTATTTGTTTATTTTCGTATCATACTAAAAAAAAATTCTTTTTGCTACTATTAATTTTATTTTTTTATAAGAAATAATTCCCAAGGATTCTACAAACTATGAAACACCACTTCGCCATTAATCATCGTAAGGATAGGCTTTGCCATAAATTGAAATGGATGGTGATTCCAAAGGACAATATCAGCGTCTTTGCCTTCTTCAATACTGCCAACCCGATCATCGACTTTCAAGTTTCGAGCGGGATAAATGGTGATAGTTTTTAAGGCGAGGTCTTCATCTAAACCTTCTCGAACGGCAATGGCTGCACAAATATTCAAATACTGAATCGGGGTGTAAGGGTGGTCAGTCGTGATGGATACCTCCACCCCATGTTTCATAAGGCTCCAGTAAGTGTTCCAACTTTTGTTTTTTAGTTCCACCTTTGATCTCCTTGTAAAGGTAGGGCCGACAGTCACTTTTAAATCTAAATTAGCTAACTCTTCAGCAATGAGATGTCCTTCTGTACAATGCTCGATGCGTAAATCAAGATTAAATTCTTGCGAAAAGCGAAGTTCTGATAAGATATCATCTGCTCGGTGTGCATGAATACGAACCGGAATTTCGCGTCTTAAAGCTTGAATGATAGGTAATGACCGAAGATTTTCTTCATTTGTCTTGTAGAAGGCACGGGAAAAGGCTTCTCGAAGCATCCCCATAATCCCCATCCGGGTAATGGAATTTTCTTTTCCATTGGAGTGAATTCGTTTCGGATTTTCTCCAAGAGCGATTTTTAATCCAGAAGTAGATAAAATGATCATATCTGATACGTTTTTACCGGTTGTTTTTAAAACAGTCGTCGTCCCTCCGATGACATTAGAACTACCTGGCATGACATTAACCGTGGTGACGCCATATTTTAATGCATCTTGAAAGCCTGGATCCAATGGATAGACTCCATCGAAAGCACGAATCTGTGGGGTAAGCGGATCAACAGTTTCATTTGCATCATTGCCTGCCCAGCCTGTTCCCTCGTCATATAAACGGAGATGAGTATGCGCATCGATAAAGCCAGGGAAAAGATGGGCTCCTTGACAATCGAAGACTTTCATTTCAGGAGTTGCGGGTATCGAAGGAGCCATTTTTGCGATGGATTTGTCAATCACCATCACGTCTCCTTGAAAAGAAGAAGACGTGATGGGGTAGACGAGTGCATTTTTTAATAGAATTTTCATTGTCTTTTCTTCTTCCTTCCTTGTAGTTTCATTGGTATGAAATGCGCTATATAATTCAATAACCATAAGAATGATCCTATTGAGTGGTAATTTCGTTCAATAAAGGCTGTTTTCGCAAAGTTTGTGGCATTTCGAACCAGTCTATAAACGTTGATATAGTTTTGTTTCGGGCATCATTTCGTCTATATTTGACGGAAATCATCAGTGAAATGGGCAATTTAATTAAAAATCAGATGAAATACCACAATGTATACGAAAAGAGCCTCAATAAAAGACAATAAGATGCCACGTGACCTTTCTTTTTCAATCAGAATATAGACTTTTTTGAAAAACAATAATCCTTCGAAAAAAGCCTTGTTAAAGCTTCTTATAAGTAATTCAATCCGTAAATTTTTGTCTATAAGTTCTTTGTGTGTATCGGAGTATATGAAAAGATTTACAAGTTGGTTTAGGCAACTATCGCTATGAAGCTATTATTTTCTTTTTTGATAGTTCCAAAGAAAAAAGAGAAGAAGAGAAAATAAAGCAAAGGAGATGACAGGCTTGACATACGGTCCTGCGATCGTTTCAATTTCTACCCAGTGCTGACCCAGTTTCATGCCTAATAATAGGAATAACACGGTCCATGGAATCATAGCTCCAATCGTATAAACTGTAAATGATCGTGCATTCATGCGACTGACACCTGCTGGGATAGAAATCGCATGCCGGACAATTGGAATGAAGCGGGCAAAAAACACCACCACATTCCCGTAACGTTCGAACCATATTTCTGATGCATGAAGATGCTTCTGAGAGATCAACAACCATTTACCGTATTTCTCAAAAAAGGGTCGTCCACCTAAAACGCCAAGATAATACAAAAATAATTGAGCCAGTGTACCACCGACTACTCCAGCGACGAGTGCGCCGAGAAAGTGAATTTGATTGGTTGAAACTAAATATCCTCCGTAGCTTAAAACGATTTCACTTGGGATTACTTCAATCATCAAAAGAAGGGCAATTCCGATATAATTCCAATTACCTAGCCATAACACAATATTTGTTATATATTCCTCCACAAAATCGCCTCCTTAAAATAAGCCACTCCACTGCCCCACTAGCACGATGAACCCAAGTGCCCATACATAATAAGAGAACACTTTTAATGATGAGGTCTTTAATATTTTCAACATATACACCATAGCAAAATAGCCGAATAGAGCAGATGAAACAGTGGCAATGAATAAGGCTTGGAGGCTAATGCTTTCGAAATGACCGGAAAACAAATCCTTAGCTTGAAAGACAATACCTCCTAGAATTGCTGGAGTGGAAAGTAAAAATGAAAAATAGGCTGCGGTTTCTCTATCAAGTTTTCGAAATAATCCAGCTGCGATAGTGAGGCCGGATCGAGAGAGAGCAGGGAAAATGGCCGCTGCTTGAAATATGCCAATAAATAATGCATCTCCGTATTGGAGAGAGTGAATCGTCTTATGTCCATTCTTAATATCATCCGCAAAATATAAAATCAATCCGGTGATGAGAAACTCCCATCCAATCGTGCTTCCTGTTTGACTAATTTGATCAAAGTAGTCTTCAAATGAAATGCCGACAATGACTGCTGGAATCGTTCCTATGACCAATAGACCACTCAATTTGGAAAACGGATGAGTCAAAATATATAGCAATTCCTTATGAAAAACGACCAAAACGGCAAGTAATGTACCCAAATGTAACATCGTATCTAAAAATAAACCCGCTTCATCTAACCCGAAGGCATGACGGCCAAGATATAAATGTCCAGTACTTGATATCGGTAAAAATTCGGTTAAACCTTGAATCAAGCCTAAAATAAAAGCTTCAAAAGTAGTCAGCAATCTTGTCCCTCCTTTTGGACAACTCATCTCTACACATATATTCAAAAACGTCGACCCTCATTCCTTGAATATCGATGAAACTAAATTGAAGGATGTTCATATAATAAGGAAGGAAAACAAAACAAAAGAATAGAAGAAAGAATTTGAACAACAAGGAGAGATTCAATGCCTTCTCAAGATGAACGACTATTGGCGTCTGCGATTTATGTCATTAGTTTTTTTACCGCGGTTTTAGGTCCGATCGTTATTTGGCTTTTGAAAAGAGATGACTCAGAATTTATTGACTATCATGGAAGAGAGTATATAAATTTTTTCCTTTCTTATACGGTCTATGGGATTATTTGTTCGATCCTTGTGATAGTCTTAGTTGGAGCATTATTATGGGTGGTGCTCGGCATATTTTTAGTCGTATTTCCAGTTGTGGCAGCAATTAAAGCCTATGAGGGAGAGCGATACAAAATCCCTTTCGTGTTTCGTCTTCTGTAAGAAAAAAATTCAGAATAGAACTTTGGAAGTGTAAAATAAAGGATTGTTGGTACAGATATTGAATGTAAACAAGGGTTAATTTTCATGTTCTACCTCAGACCAGATGAGGTTGATCTTTCAAAACGATCACTCGCAGTTTTAAAGTTTTTCATGTCCACTCTTAATGTGAGGATTTTTCCTAAACTTTGAAGATTGAGTTTCAAAAAATAAAAGGCATCATTATTTAGAGGAAATAAATTTGATCCAAACAGATCCACGAAGTCTATCCCTATTGAGATTTTTTGACTACAACCAAATGTATCATTCTCTAGGAAAGGCTATTTTCGCTAAGATTGTTGCTGTTAATCCATTAGATAAACGTGATATTAATCGGTTTTTCAATAAACATTTCAAAAAACATTTCAAAAAACCATAAGGAGGTTACTGTCTGTGTACGAACTAAAAACAAAAGAAAAGGATAACAGTGTTATGGAGTTTATTGAAAATGTTGATAACCCCAGAAAGCGAGAAGATGCTTATCGCTTACTCGACATTTTCACGGAAACTACCGGGTATCAAGGGAAAATGTGGGGACCTAGTATTATCGGTTTCGGGTCGTATCATTATCGTTACCCAACAGGACATGAAGGAGATGCTCCACTCGTTGGCTTCTCGCCACGAAAGGCAAAAATCAGTCTATACTTTGCTACTGGAGATACGAAAAGAGATGAATTATTAAACAAATTTGGTCAACATACCTCAGGAAAAGCTTGTGTGTATATTAATAAAGTAGCGGACATTGAAGTGGACGTTTTGCAGGAATTAATCCATCAGTCTACTTCCTTTTTACGAGAGATGTATCCGGAATAACTCGATGCAAAGAAGATGAAAGCTCTTTTTTTCACTTTTGCTGACTAGGATAGAATTCTAATATATGAAAAAAGATTTAAAAATTGCAAAGGACAAACAAATGTTGGTTAGGCAGTGCGTCCTTTTTTGCATTGTGACCCCAAAAGTAACGTTTTTATTAAGGATCCGTGGATGAATACAACAGGAAACAGATGAGGAGAACAGAAGTCATGGTTTCGATGTCCATAATGGCAGGGGTATACTATGTGTTTGATGAAATTCCAAACAAACTCGTTCCTTATGATTACGACACTTTTCTTTCAAATCAGACGGAATTTGTAATTGGAACGACGGATTGTCAAACGGGTCAGTCGAGGTATTTTACTAGAAGTGATTATCAAAATGATTTGTTGCAAATTATTCGTGCATCCGCCTCTCTGCCAGTCGTAGCACCAATCGTAGAGTATGCACCCTATAAACTGTTAGATGGGGGGATAGCAGATCCTGTTCCAATCCTTAAAACGCAACAAGATGGCTTTCAAAAAAAGTTGTCATCTTAACAAGAAATGCCGAATATCAAACGAGCCTCTGTTAAAAAAGAAGTGCAAACAATATCCAAAACTAATTGAAACCACGAAAAGTCGGTATTTTGTGTATAATCAAACCATAGCTTCCTTAGAAGAGCAAGTAAAACAAGGGAATGTCCTTTTGATCCGCCCTAAACAACCATTGAAAGTAGGGAGAATTGAAAGAGATACGACCAAGCTTGAAAGCCTTTTTTAGAAGGATTTCGTGATGGATTAGAAGCATTGATAGATTTACAGAGATTGCGGGATAATGCTGACGCACTCTTCTATAACTGATCTACTGACCTCTACAATTAGTTTGTGGAGGTTTTGAAATGTCTGCATAACTCTGTATGAAAAGTTCTACTAAATCAATTCATTACTGCATATGCTTTATTAATAAATGGCTGTTTTCGCAAAGAATGTGGTTTTTCGAATTAGTCCCTATTTCGAGATGAAGAGTGATTTCGGGCATTTTTTCGTATTATTTTTAACTCGAGATGAGGAAAGAAAAGTGTGTTCACATCCGTTTTTATATGCTAGAGCCACAAAGCATGCGAAATGAGCCTAATAGATAAAGTGAAAAATCCTAGGTTTATGAAGCAAATGACTCTAAGTCGGTGATACAAGTCAGTTAGAACGACTGAAAAAGGAGCAAAACATGACCATCGTGGATATATATAATCAGTTAGCTGGGAGATATCTTAGATTGAGTGTCTTTGCGCTGTTTTTGAGTGTATTCTATCTTTTTCTGATCAGTCAAAAGGTAGACTTGATTTACAGTATATCGATGATTCTATCAACTGCATTCATGTTCATTTCAATTCTATATCAAATGCAAGCAGAATCTTCGTTTAGAGTGTCTAAGAAAAATAGGATCAGATGCCGAGCAAAAGGTCAACAGTTAGTGGCAATTAAATGGAAAAACCACTGTGTGAATTTTTATAATACAAATGGCCAAAGAGTCTATCATTCAAAAGCCGTTTTTTTAAATCAAAAAGAACTCCATTTTCTCTTATACAATGAAAATAACCTTCTCCTACACGGAAAACTAGTTGATGGAGAAATTAACCTCTCTCATTCTCATGAAATGGGAGGGAAAAGAATTGATATATGTTTGGAAAATGAACAGATCATTTTTAAAAAACAAAAAATTGCTCTTGCACATTTAATGAAAGACTTTATGCCAACTTCTTTGCAAGTACTTTTTGACCCATCCTCGCATGTATTAGCCTTTCACATAAAAACACCAGAATGGGAGAAAAGGATGATCTTACTATTGACGCATTTTATCATAAAAAATCAAATTAAATTAAAAAATTATGATTAAAATGATAGTCATTAGGGAAGAAGAAAGAATATTTAACTAGGTTTCCGAAAAGAATTCTCTCACTTCAAGGAATGTGAAGGGCGTAGCCCAATGAGTATGTGGGAGATGAATTTTCGGTTGGCGTCAGCCAAAGTATTTGTAGCTATTAGTAAATTATGTTAAAATCAGTCTGTACATACATAAAGGTTGATAACATAATGAAATTAGATAGTAATAAACATTCAGTCTTTCTTTTGCACTATCATCTAGTATTGGTAGTGAAATATCGTAGACAAATATTTGATGATAGTATGTCCAACTATGCAAAAGATATTTTTGTGAGAATAGGCCAGTCGTATAATATTTCGGTTGAAGATTGGAATCACGATAAAGACCATATACAGGTCATGTTCAAGGCACATCCTAATAGTGAATTATCCAAGTTTCTAAATGCTTATAAGAGTGCCAGTTCTCGATTGATAAAACGTGACTATCCCTTGGTTCGAAAAAAGCTTTGGAAAGAAATGTTTTGGTCAAGAAGCTTCTGTTTGATTACAACGGGCGGTGCTTCCATAGAAACAATCAAACAGTCCATTGAAAAGCAAGGTAGGAAGTAGGTGTTGGTAATGTTGAAAGCATATAAGTATCGTCTCTATCCAAATAAGGAACAACGAATATTGTTCGCAAAAACCTTCGGATGTGTGCGTTTGGTGTATAACAAAATGCTTGCTGATAGAATCGATTCTTATAAAAAATCTCAAGAATGCATAGACAAATCCATTAAACATCCTACTCCTGCACAATATAAAGCTGAATTTCCGTCTCTAAAGGAAGTGGATAGCCTTGCTTTAGCAAATGCACAAATGAATCTAAACAAAGCATACGCTAATTTCTTTCGTGATAAGTCCACTGGATTTCCAAAGTTCAAAAGCAAAAAAGACAATCATCATAGGTATACGACCAACAACCAAAAAGGAACTGTTCGCATTGAAAACAGTTATATCAAACTTCCAAAGTTGAAAACAATGGTAAGAATCAAGCAACATAGACAATTTTCTGGGCTGATTAAGTCTGTTACAATTTCTCAAACTCCAACAGGAAAGTATTTTGCTTCTGTTTTGGTGGAGGAAAACGAACAGTTGTACCCTAAACTTGATACAATGGTTGGCATTGATGTTGGATTGAAAGACTTTACAATATTGTCTAACGGTACAAAATACGAAAATCCTAAATGGTTGAGAAAGGCTGAAAAAAGACTAGCTTTTCTTCAACGTTCTTTGTCAAGCAAAAAGAAAGGGTCTAGTAATAGAACTAAAGTTAGACTACAAGTGGCTAAACTTCACGAAAAGATTACCAATCAACGAAATGATTTCCTTCACAAAGTAAGTAATGAAATCACAAACGAAAACCAAGTGATTGTGATTGAAGACTTGAAGGTGAAAAATATGATAAAGAATCATAAGTTGGCAAAAGCAATCAGTGAAGTCTCTTGGGCTAAATTCAGAGAATATCTTGGCTACAAAGTAATGTGGAAAGGTCGTGATTTGATTATCGCGCCTAAGAATTATGCTAGCAGTCAATTATGTTCGTGTTGTGGTTACAAAAACAAAGAAGTGAAAAATCTCAAACTTCGTGAATGGGATTGTCCTGAATGCCATGTCCATCATGATAGAGACATAAATGCAAGTATCAACTTGCTAAAATTAGCCATGTAAATGGTATCTTCCATAGGGGGAGGAACTACCCTCATAGTTTGGTAAATATAGATAGCTAAAAAAGGATCTACTTCCCAAGAAGCACCCACTTCAAACGAACCGTAAGGGTGTTAAGTGGCGTGTAGTTCACGGATAAGGAAATTCAATTCAACCAAGATTTTCTTTACTCATCTGTAAATCTGAATGTAAATGCATAAAACCAATCAGTTAAAAAAACAAAATGTGTAAATGTCTTAGATGAATCAGTAAGTATCTAGGCATTGCCATCTTAGTCCTTCATTCATTGACATAAAGCTACCCATTTCCGAATGGAAGAATTTCATTAAAGGAGTAAGTACCAAACTATCATAACTGCCGGGGTATAGTAGCTTTTTCACATTGCTGAAGGGTGTTGTAAGTTTCTTAATTTGTAAAAGAAGGGACGAGTTGCTTCGTGCACTCGTCTTTTTTTATGCGAAAGTATATTCGTATTCATTGATGTTATTCAAATTAATTATTGATGGATTCCTTTTTTTTACTACCTACGTTTAAATATAGCCCAAGTAATAACAAGAAACAAAGTTATAACACAGTTAGTAATCTAGTTCGAAGAACAACAAAATTTGCGAAAAAGATTTATTTGAAGTGTGATAACGGAATTCAAAAAATGAAATTGGTTTCTTGTTCTACATACACCATTCAATGAAAAGCTAAGCATTATGGCAACAAATTTTTCTCCAAGTATCAATTGTTCATACTATACTCTAGATATGGTATAGTAATAGTAATTCAATAGGTTATCCTTCGGGGCTGGGTGGAATTCCCAACCGGCGGTGATGAGCGCTAGCTCTTAGTCCGTGACCCGCATTTTGCGGTGGATTTGGTGAAACTCCAAAGCCGACAGTTAAAGTCTGGATGGGAGAAGGAACTCTGCGAAAATAGTATTATTTTTCGCCTATTTAGTCATGCCATTTGCCCTGAGTGATCATTACGCTCAGGTTTTTTGTGTTTTTATTTAAAAGTTCATATATTTGAATGAACGTTAGAGGAGCTGATTGTGTGCATGAAATCTATATGAAAACAGCGATCTCATTAGCTTTAGCGGCCAAAGGACAAACCTCCCCAAATCCAACTGTAGGTGCAGTTGTTGTGAAGGATGGGAAGGTCATAGGTTCAGGAGCTCATTTACAAGCTGGACAGGCACATGCAGAGGTCTATGCCCTTGAGCAAGCTGGTGAAGATGCGAAAAATGCGGATATATATGTCACGTTAGAACCGTGTGCCCATTTCGGAAAAACACCTCCTTGTGCAGAGTTGATTGTTTCAAAAAAAGTTAAACGAGTGTTTATTGCTACTCTAGATCCAAATCCGTTAGTAGCTGGTAAGGGTGTATCCCTACTGGAAAGCGCTGGAATCGATGTTGAAGTTGGGCAGATGGGAGCAGAGGCAAGAGATTTGAATAAGGAATTTTTTCATTATCTCTTACATAAAACTCCGTATGTCACTTTAAAGGCAGCAATGACGCTTGACGGGAATATCGCTACTTCGACAGGGGATAGCAAGTGGATCACTTCAGAGCTCGCAAGACAAGATGCCCACCAATATCGTCATTGGCATGACGGCATATTGGTAGGGATTGGCACCATTTTACACGATAACCCCAACCTGACTACGCGATTGCCCCGCACAGGAAATCACCCTATTCGAATTGTTTTAGACACTCATTTACAAATCCCGCTTAACAGCCATGTAGTGCAAGATGGGTTAAGTGAAACTATCGTCATTTGTGGTAACCAAGCATCATTACAAAAAGAAGCAGAATTAGCAAGTCGTAATTGTGTCATCATAAGAAGTCCAATCGACGAGGTGTCATTACTATTTGTTTTAAAAGAACTTGGTAAGAGACAGCTTACTTCTTTGTTGGTTGAAGGGGGAGCGAGTATTCACGGTAGCTTTTTATCTGAAAAATTATTTCAGCGACTTATTTTATACATGGCTCCAACGATTATTGGCGGGCAAAATAGTCTTAATGTGTTCGGTGGAAACGGCGCTGAGACTATTTCAAATGGATTGTCCCTCACATTTGAAAGTATTGAATTTGTTGGGGAAGATTTGAAAATTATTGCTAAGCCAAAAGGGAATGAGGTCGAAAAATGTTCACAGGTCTGATTGAAGAAATAGGCGTGATAGGAGCAGTAAGCAAAAAAACGGAATCGATGGAATTGTACATAAAATGTAGCACGATTCTTTCTGGCTTGGCCATTGGTGACAGTATAGCTGTGAATGGTGTGTGTTTAACGGTAACCACATATACTCCGTCTAGTTTTACAGCAGATGTGATGCCAGAAACCTTTCATGCCACTTCTCTAAAAGTCCTTCCACTAGGGTCAAAAGTGAACTTAGAAAGAGCCATGAAGGCAAATGGTCGTTTTGGCGGTCATTTTGTATCAGGACATGTAGATACAACCGGCGTCATCAAAAGAAAAGAATATATTGAGAATGCACTCTACCTAAATATTCACCTGCCAAAAGAATTCATGCAATATATGATGGAGAAAGGATCGATTGCGATTGATGGAACTTCTCTAACGATATTTTCTGTCAATGATCAGGAAAGTTGCGTTACGATTTCACTCATTCCCCAAACGCAAAAAGATACGAGTTTAAGCAGCAAAAAAAAGAACGATGTTGTAAACATTGAATGTGATATGATCGCAAAATATTTGAATCGACTCCTGAAGAAAGAGAACGGTTCATCCACATCTAATTCATCGATAAATGTTCAATTTTTAAAACAACATGGATTCACAGAATAGGAGGGAATTTTGATGTTTCATACGATTGAAGAAGCTGTAAAGGATCTAACTGAGGGGAAAATGGTGATCGTCGTTGATGATGAGGACCGTGAAAATGAAGGAGATTTTGTCGCACTTGCGGACAAAATTACTCCAGAAACGATTAACTTTATGATCAAAGAAGGTCGTGGTTTAGTATGTGTGCCTATCACCCAAGACAAAGCAGAACAACTTGATCTCCCTTACATGACGAGTCAAAATACCGATTCACACGGAACAGCTTTTACTGTTAGTGTGGATCATATATCCACTCATACGGGTATTAGTACTTTTGAAAGAGCAACTACAATTTTAGAGTTAATGAATGACTCTTCAGACGCCAAAGAGTTTAAAAGACCAGGGCATATTTTTCCTTTAGTCGCTAAAGAGGGTGGAGTATTAACTCGTGCAGGCCATACCGAAGCAGCGGTAGATTTAGCGAAAATAGCTGGTTCTAAACCCTCAGGAGTCATTTGTGAAATTATTAAAGAAGATGGGCAAATGGCTCGCTTACCCGATCTGACTCAACTTGCTGAGAAATTAGATTTAAAAATCATTACCATTCAAGACTTAATCTCGTATCGCCGGAAGAATGAAGCACTCATTCAAAGAGAAGTTGAAATTCAACTACCTACCGCATTCGGAGAATTTCGTGCGATTGCCTACACAGAAAAATTGACCAATAAAGAGCATATCGCACTTGTAAAAGGAGAGATCAACGAGGAACCTCTTTTAGTTAGAGTTCACTCAGAATGTTTAACTGGAGATGTATTTGGTTCAAATCGTTGTGATTGTGGCCCCCAACTAGAAGCTGCTTTGCAACGGATTGAAACAGAAGGTTCCGGTGTTCTATTATATATGCGACAAGAAGGAAGGGGTATTGGCTTAATTAATAAGTTAAAGGCGTACAAGCTTCAAGAAGGAGGTCTTGATACGGTAGAAGCAAACCATAAATTAGGCTTTGAGGCTGATTTGAGAGACTATGGTATTGGAGCGCAAATTTTACGTGATTTAGGAATTAAAAAGATGAATTTGTTAACCAATAATCCTCGTAAAATAGCAGGAATCAAAGGATATGGGCTGGAAGTGGTTGAGAGAATTCCGATTCAAATAGATTCTAATAAAAACAATCAAAAATACCTAAGAACTAAGCAAATGAAACTTGGGCATATTTTTCAATAATTTATTACCGTAATCAGTGTAGCTATTTGATTTACAATTGGATGGAACCCTTGATTATTCAGGGATTTCGTTTAATAAACTATGAAAAGATATCCCAAAAACTAAAATTTAAATGATATGTTTACGGCTGCCAAAACAGCGAACAATAATAAGGAGGAAACAATCATGGCAATCTATGAAGGTAATCTAGTAGGAACAGGTCTGAAAATTGGAATCGTCGTTGGTAGGTTTAATGAATTTATTACAAGTAAACTTCTAAGTGGAGCTCAGGACGCTTTACTACGTCACGGGATGTCAGAAGAAGATATCGACATTGCTTGGGTCCCAGGAGCGTTTGAAATTCCGTTGGTCGCTAAAAAGATGGCTCAAATGCAAAAATATGATGCTATTATCACCCTAGGGACGGTAATTCGCGGGGCAACTCCTCATTTTGAATACGTGAGCAGTGAAGTGGCAAAAGGAGTGGCGAATGCTGGAATGTCAGAAAATACTCCTGTAATCTTTGGGGTGCTCACCACTGATTCTATTGAGCAAGCCATTGAAAGAGCAGGTACGAAAGCAGGAAATAAAGGATGGGAAGCGGCTGTTTCTGCGATTGAAATGGGAAATCTATTGCGTTCGTTTCAATAAGAATTTGGTAGGAAACTGGCGATAATTCGTCAGTTTCCTACCATTTAATGGACAAAGAGATATTCCTCAACAAATCGACAAACTTCTTCTTGATTTAATTTAGTCTTATTTTTTAGAATTACTTCAGATTTCTTGAGATAGGGTAAACAATACTTGATTTTTTTCACTTCTTTAAGAGAAAGATCACCAGCGACAAGCTTCAACGAAATATCTTTAACCCTTGGATCTTCGGATTGGAACAAAATGAATGCAATGCAACTGATTTTATCCATATTTTCCACCTCTCGAAAACGTATGTTCTTACATTATTAAATTCGCTAAATAAAGCAAATTTTCCTTTTTTTTTGTGAAAAAAATTGAAAATTTAGATATTTTAGTGAATTTCACTTGATTACAAAGCATATACCGACATTCCTCTACCGTATTAAGTGAGAAAAATAGGTGAGGAATCTATGGTAAAGGATATATCAAGAACAATGTTACTTTACGCATTCATTGTTGCTCTAGTATAGACAAATGGCCGGAAACCTTCCTCTCTTTCCATACATCGGATTAACAATGATGCGAAACGTCTCCGAATCCTTGCTTCATCACGATCTATGGATTATTGCGAAAAGCAACACTCGTTACTAAAACAGCTTTTGGTAAAGTATTGTACGAAATCCATAATAAAAGAGAGTTTCCCATTGGAAATTAGATTGAATAGCAATAATCTACATGCAAAAAGCGATATTAAATTAGAGGAAAACTGATATAAAACATGGGTATCGTCTGACACTCTGATAAATCGTTGAACATCATAAAGACGTAATAGAAATGGTAGTTTATCATCTATTCCCATAAGAAAATGTCTAGTATCTCTTGTTCTAGCCAATAAAATAAAGGAAGAAAGATAAATTAAAAGGAGGTTGTCTTTTGAAAAAAATTGGTGAAATTTCAAAAATTTTTCGGTATCCTGTTAAGTCATTTGAAGGAGAATCGCTTCAAAAAATTCTTGTCACCCTATATGGACTAGAGGGTGATCGTTATTTTGCTATTAAAGATGCAGATAGCCAGGGATTGTTAAGTCAATCTGAAATTCCGGAGCTGATCAATTTTAAAGCTTCCTTTCAAAGTGATCATTCAGAAGAAGTGGTAATCAAGGACCGAAAAGGTAACCACTTTAATTGGGGGACACCATCTTTAAAGAAAGTGATTGAAAGATTCTACCAACAACCAATCGAGTTCGGTTCTTTAGAAAGTGTTCAAAAAGAGGCAGGGTTATATAATGACGTAGCACCAATCTTAATAATTACGACAAAAAAATTAAATACGCTTAAAGCACTTTGGGGAGAAGAGGTAAACTTACTACGCTTTAGGGCGAACTTTCTTGTGGAATTGGAAGATGATGTTGAGGAAGAGACCTTACTAGCAAGCGATATTACAATTGGGGATGTGGTACTTCAACCGCTGGAAGAATGCGAAAGATGCAATATGATTACCATTGATCCTGTAACGGGAGTGAAAACTCCTGCTCTCCATAAAGCTGTGGCGAAAGAATTCAATAATCGATTTGGCATTTACTATTCGGTGAAAACACCTGGGAATATAGCGGTGAATACATCTCTGTATATTTAATTGGAGTGGGATTTGACCATTTCTTGCTGAAATAGGAATTAACAGCTTTGAAAAATAAGAGGTCAGACCATTGGCAAAAGAAGGAGAGTCTGCTAGAATAATAATTTGTGGCTACTACATAACGTAGCGGGTTGGGAGAGGGATTTGTTCGTGAGGACAGATATTTATGAAAAAAGAAAGAGGAATATTCTTATTAAAACAACATGAAACATCGGTAAGGAAAGAGGTTATGGCAGGTTTTATTGGCTTTATAACCATTGCTTATATTATTGCGGTGAATGCCTTGATTTTAACCGAAGCGGGTATTCCGTATGAAGGGGCCGTCCTAGCCACAATATTTGCATCATTCTTTGGGTGCGCCTTAATGGCATTTTGGGCAAATGCTCCAATTTTGCTTGTTCCTGGTATGGGAATTAACGCCATGTTCACATTCACCTTAGTTGGTTCAATGGGCCTGAGTTGGCAAGAGGCACTTGCGGTAGTGTTTGTATCGGGAATATTGTTTGTGGTTGTTGCGTTTACAAGACTTTCTGAAGTGTTAAGTAAAGCCATCCCTTCCTCATTAAAGGATGCCATAACGGTAGGTCTAGGACTGTTTTTAATGTTGATTGGACTAGAAAAGGGTGGAATCGTGACCCGTGGAGAAGATGCGTTGATTGCACTAGGAAATTTTGGTGACTTAACGGTAATCGCAACAATCTTAACTTTACTTGTCACACTCATTTTATTTTTGCGTAATATTCCAGGAAGCTTTTTATGGAGTATCGCTTTTGGTACAGTCCTGGCCCTTATTTTTCAAATAGAGCCAACCGTTGAAAGTTCAACACTATCATTGCAATCTTACAGTGATGTCTTTGGTGCACTTTCGTTCAGTAATCTACTCAGCTTTCCATTTTTTGTTGGTGTGTTTTCAGTTACGATGGTTCTGGTCTTTGAAAACATTGGTCTTGTTCATGGTCATGTTGATCTGCTGAAACAACCGGAGAAATACAGTAAATCATTTCAAGCAAATTCCATTTCTTCCATGTTTTCTGGAGTATTTGGAACAAGTCCGACGGTATCGACCGTTGAAACTTCGGCAGCCATAGCGTCTGGTGGACGTACTGGATTAACCTCGTTAACTACCGGTGTTTTGTTTTTAGCATCTATCTTCTTTATTCCATACATTAAGTGGATACCAAATCATGCTATTGCCCCCATCTTGATTTTAATCGGCGGGTTAATGATTCAAAATATACGTCATATGGAATTAAAGGATTTAACCGAGGCACTTCCTGCGATTTTCATCATAGCAATGATTCCTTTTACGTATAGTATCGCAGATGGCATTGCAATCGGGTTTATACTGTATCCTATTTTAAAATTAGCAAATGGGAGAGGAAAAGAAGTTTCTTTCTCATTATATATCATTGCTGGTTTATTCTTAATGAATTTTGTCGCAATTCATATTTCTTGAAAAATTCCCATAATAATTTTTATGGATTCGGTTTTTGAGCGCAAAACGGCAAATAACACATCAAATAGCAGACCAATTAGTAATTTAATTGGTCTGCTATTTTTTTGATATGAAAAGATTTATCAACAAATACTAGGTAATATTAAAAATAAATCACTTTCCTTTTTAGTTAGCTGTTTTCGCAACGTTTGTGGCTTTTCGTATCCATTAATAATCTATGATATAGCTACAATGGATACGAAAAGAGCCTCTAATAATGATGAAAAAACAAAAGAAATGTCCAGTGTTGCTCAGAAAAACATGGATGAATTAACAGATGAATTGGCTCACATCGATTTGGTTAATTGGGTGTCCTAGGATGGCGACTTTGTTGTAACTTTAATATATGATTATGAAAACTTAAAATAGTAGGGATTATCCCGTTAAAAGGAACTCTAGTTGAATAGAACATTAAAAAGAAACGCTTTGAGTTTTCTCGCACTCGGAGCGTTTTTTTATGCTAATGTTTAGGTGTTTTTTCTTATAAAATAGACAGATTTTTACTATATTGGTATGATGAAGGTATGTGAAACAGATAAGGAGTGTATATTATTTGGAGGTCTTTGTTGCTCGCCAACCTATCTTTGATATATATGAAAAATGCGTTGCTTATGAATTGCTTTATAGACATAGTTCTGTCAATTCCTTTGACCATTCAAACGGTGACATTGCGACAGCCGAAGTTCTCGTAAATAGTTTTTTGACGATTGGTATCGAGCAAGTCACAAATGGAAAGCCGTATTATATCAATTTTACAGAAGGAATGCTTTCAGATGACATCACGAATCACTTTCCAAAGACATTATTAGTAGTGGAAATATTAGAAGAAGTTCTCCCGACAAATGAGTTGATACAAAAAGTAAAGAATATAAAGTCACTTGGATATCAGGTTGCAATTGATGATTTTGTGTTAGACACAAAAAATCCCTTTAGTGTGGAATTGCTTCGAAGTGCAACCATTGTCAAGGTTGATTTTATGAATTCAACCCTCCAAAACCGAAAGAATATTGAAACGCTAGCGAAAGCTTTCAAAGTTAAACTGCTAGCGGAGAAGGTTGAGACAAGGGAACAATACCAGGAAGCGAAAATGAAAGGTTATGAATATTTTCAAGGCTATTTTTTTAGTAGGCCAAAGATAATAAGTAGCCATGACGTCCCGATATATTTTCATTCTTATATTGAAGTGATTAGGCAATTAAGTACTTCAGATCCTGATGTGAGGAAAATCGCATCATTTATTGAAAAAGATTTGTCTTTATCATACAAGTTATTAAAACTTATTAATTCTTTCACCTATAGAACCTCTCAACCAATTAAATCCATTCAACAAGGCATAGTTTTAATCGGCTTAAACGAAGTTCAAAAGTGGATTTATATTTTAGCTGTTAGAGAACAATGGGGGAGCACGCAATCTCTCTCGAAAGAAGTTATGCGCCTTTGTCTTATCAGAGGGAAATTGTGTGAATATATAGGGAAACATCAATTGGGTGTAAAAGAGTCATCCACTTATTTTCTTCTCGGCATGTTTTCATTAATGGAGACGATATTACAAAGGTCTATGGAAGTGATACTCAAAGACTTACCTCTAGATAAAAAAATGAAAGATGCATTAATGGGGACAGAGAATGAGTTAAAAGAAACCCTAGAAGCGGTAATTGCTCTTGAAAAAGGGAATTGGAAAGTGATGGATAGATTTATCGAAGGCAAGCACATAACACCGCATATGTTAATACCATGGTATGAAGGAGCCCGTGAATGGTCCGAGAACTTACTAGAAAATGAAATAATAGGAATATAGTATTCAATCTGTTATTCATTTAAACATAAAGACCTGGAGTTAAAAACTTTCTTTGCGGTTTAATGTATCTTTTTAGTTCTACTGTCAATAGACGGACTAAGGAGGCTGGGAGAGGTACTGCTTTTAAATCGGCTGGCTGGGGGTATATTCCGATTTTGTTGATCTCTACCCGGATGTTACCTTGAAAAAGTATCTCCTGGTCGGCAGTAAATACTTTATTTTCAACAGTAACCATCCTAGAATCCTGTTGGAGGCTAATTTCTTCCACTTTTTGCACTTTAAAACGAAAGCGATAGTCTTTATACATATGAATCACCTCTTTTTTTCATTTTAATATTATTGCACTATCCTGGTCAATATGGCAATCTAAGAAAAGAGATTAGAAGTGAGCAAGAGGAGGAAATATAATGGAGTTTGATTTTATTAAGTGCCATGGATCGGGTAATGATTTTATTCTTATTGATGAAAGAGAGCATGAGTTTGACTTAACGAACCAAGAAAGAGAGATCTTAGCGATCGGTCTTTGTAACCGAGAAAACAGTATTGGCGCGGATGGGATTTTATTCGTCATGGATAGCGAACATGCTATGGCCAAAATGCGAGTGTATAATGCTGATGGATCAGAAGCTTCCATGTGTGGAAATGGCTTACGATGTGTGGCTCGCTACGTTTGTGAAAAAGAGGGTGTAAGTCAAGCGATTATTGAAACTTTAAAGGCGGATTTGAGCGTTTCAAAAAAGCCATCTATTTATGAAAATATTCCTACGTATCAAGTTGAAGTATCTCCCGTTTCATTTGAATTGGCTGATTTACCTATGTGTAGGAACCAAGAAGAAATTCTCTTAAACGCTTCACTCGAAGAATTATCTCCTAGCTTATCGTTTAGTGCTGTCGCTGTACCAAATCCTCATTTAATTGCGATTGTTGAAGCTGAATCCTTACGAACTGAAGAACAAAAAGATATTGCTCAAGCAGTAAATGGTCAGAATACAATGTTCCCAGATGGGGTCAATGTAAGTTTTGTCTCAGAACTTGCCCAAGGAACGATTTATGTTCGAACCTATGAACGGGGAGTAGGATTTACGAATGCATGCGGAACTGCAATGAGTGCATCGACGCTCATTTTTCAATTAGCCAGAACTGGGTCCGTCGGTCAACCTATGATTGTTTATAACGATGGTGGTATGGTAAAATGTGTTCCTCATTTACAAGAGGATGAAACGTATTCTATTGACTTAATTGGAAATGCAACGTTTGTATATGAAGCAATAGTGGATTTTGATTTTCATAAGCCTGAAAACAGTATCCTCATTCAGAAGCATTCCACTCTTGAAGAAAAAGAATATTCTAATCTTAAAGAATATGCGAAATCTCTCGTAGCAGTTCATTTATCGCAAAATTAAGAAGTATGTCTAAAACGATCGAAGTTCCTAATCGGAGTCGATCGTTTTTTATTGGATAATAAGTGGAGATATCACTTGAAAATTATTGTTGATGTTGAGAGGTGAGCAAAGCAGCTTCGCTTGGGTTCAACAATTAGGTGTATTCCTCCATAGAAATGGCTTATTTCGGGGTGAATATTGGCTTTGTTTAGAATGATTCCACTTTGCTAAATATTTAAATTTTTTTACGCGATGGAATATTAGAAGAAACTTCAAGTATTCACCCAGACAGATCAAACCAATTTTTATCACTTCGACAAAACCTTCCAGGCATGAGTGCCTTCTCTAAATGAAAATAGAAAATATTGAAAAAAATCATTTTGATAGCTTGTTTAACTCAATATTCAATTGTAAAAGGCTATTTTCGCAAAGTTTGTGTCTTTTCGAATAAGTAGGAATCTCATGACTTGTATGATTTCGTGCTCTTTTCCTATACATTGTGGCTATTTCATCATACTCTTGATTAAATCTTTCATTTCACTGTTGAGTTCCATCAAAAATAGACGAAATGATGCCCGAAACTAAGCTAAATCATAGATGATAGACTGATACGAAAAGCAACAAACTTTGCGAAAACAGCCTTTCCTAATGAAAAATTCTTCATTTCTAGATAAAAAGAAAGAAATCAATCAAAAAAACCCTACAGACTGTTTTTTCTTTGTCTCAAGAGCAGCAAAGTATATGAAAATAGCCTAGTAAAAAAAGCAAATGAGTTTACGAAAACATCCTTTATTACCGAGCACCATAACTATTGAATTTGATTTTTTGAAAAAAGTTCATGCATATCGAGGCAGCTGAAAACAAAATAATTCTCTTGAAATGATGTCAAGTTAGGCACATCGAATGGACAAGAAGAAAGGAGATTGTTGAATGAATAGAAGGAGGCTGATTTTGTTGGAGGACAAATTTAGTTCAAACGATGATGCTCACGGCAGATGCATCAATTCTCAAGGAGCTTGACTTTAGAGAGCTTCAATTTCAAGGTATATTTATGCTTTTTTATCACAGAAAATTGACAAGGACTACCGAAATATTATGAAAAGGGAATTAAAAAACCGCCGCTCGTTTACTCATACCAAATTAAAATAGTATCATTGGAACGAGGGAATACAAGAAAACACCGATTCAGATGTAATGATAAGTAATAAGGTATGGAGATAAACGGGGAATAAATATATATAGGGGTGAACCTTGATTGTACGATTCCCATTAAGAAGTATTTCCTTTGGGGATGTGCGAGAACGGAAAAATAATGAGCAAGAGGACATAGGATCCTTTTTTGAATGGGAATCACGAAAAATCGTGTTCTGTTGTAATTTGATGAGGTATAGCATTGAAAATTGATTAGGGGACCAATATTTTAGGGAGAGATCACATTCGACTTTATCTAAATTTATATATTAAACCATATTATCCTCGCGATCTTGCCAATTAAAAACTGTAAAAGGTTTGTCTAAGCTGTATTGTGGAATAAAATAAAGATCTAGAGGATTATCTGAGATGATGTCCATAAAGAAAATAGTAAAGCGAGGTAAGCTTACCATGATCAATGTAGAAAAAAAGATGCTAATTAATAAAACCGTTGTCTTATTGGCGTTAGCCTTAAGCACACTAATTATTTTTTCATGGGGATTTGTTGAAATTGTTGATGAGCTCCAAGAAAATGAGATACACGCTTTTGATAATGATGTGACTAATGTGGTGAGAATCTCGATAACAGAAAGAGTGACTAATGTGATGACATTCGTCACCTATTTTGGTGGAGTTGAATGGATTACATTGTTAACATTACTTATTACTTTAGGATTAATCGTATTTAAAAAATATCCATTGGCATTTTATTTTGCTAGTGTGAATGCGTTGGGAGCAGGGTTTAATGCACTGTTGAAAAATATTTTCCAACGAGAACGTCCAGCGATTGAGCATCTTGTTGAGCAGGGTGGGTATAGTTTTCCGAGTGGACATTCAATGGGGTCAATCATTTTTTACGGAGCCCTTACAATTGTTATTTACCGTTTGGTCGAATATCGCTGGGCAAAAGTGACCATTGCAGTATTAGGTATTCTTTTTTCCATACTGATTGGAGTTAGTAGAATTTATTTAGGTGTTCATTTTCCTAGTGATGTGGTTGGTGGATTTTCAGCAGGAGGGGCTTGGTTGATCACTTGTACTATTTTGTATGTTGTTCTATTCAATTTTAGGAAAAGAATCTAACTCTGTCAGAATGAGAATCTACTTTGAAAAACTAAAAAAATTCTTCATGGTTGTACAGAGGTTCATCATGTTTTGAGAAACCCTGTTTAAGATATTTGTTAAACGAATAATCTTACTTAGAAATATACCGTATTCGAAAAGTCAAATGACCTCAGGGCAAAGGTGAAGATGAATCTAATAGCTCTACCATCATCCAATCTTCTTTTGAGCGTAATGAGCTAAACACAATTATGACATTAGTGATAGTTATCTCGATACTATTAATGTTAGAGTGGTTGCAATTTATGAAGAATATTTCTGAAAGATGGCTACTGGGAAATTGATAATCATAACTGAATATGGCCAAGTTAAAGGGAAGAACATAGAAAATGAGATTCAAGGTAGATACTCTTGAAATGAAGAGGTAGCAAGGAGAAATTTATTCTGAATCTATGATTAATCGAGCTAGATTAGAGATAGGAGGAATAATAGTATAAGAACTAGGGGATCAAGTGAATCCTTTAACTGAGGCGACCTTAAGCGAATGTCATTTAAATAGGCTGTTTTCGCAAAGTTTGTTGCTTTTCGTACCCGGTTATCATTTATGATAGAGCTTTTTTTCAGGCATCATTTCGTCTGTTTTGATGGAAATCAATAATGAAATGGAGGATTTAGTCAACAATCAGATATAATAGCAAAAATGTATACGAAAAGAGTCTATAAATAACCACAATCTTTTTGAGATGAGACTTTATTGAAGGGATGAATTGATTAAAACTGATGGGTGCTGCATGAAGAATGAGTCGTGGTGAATTACTACTATTTAATATCGTCCTTTTCTTCTGATGGAGTTTATGCACATCTATACTAAGAAATATTAGACAAAAAACGAGTGATCCCATAGGAAGAAATCACTCGTAATTTTTGTTGTGGAGAAATTCTATTTTGAAACTAGAATAGATTGAAAAAATATGGGCCTACGCTCAAAACGAAGAGCATCATGTACACCCCCATGAAATAGAACGCTCCTGCAAATGCGCTCCAATCGGGATCACGTCCGATTTTCCATAATATAGTTGTGACAATGGAAAGTAATACTAAAATAAACCATATACTTCCATCAAATGAATAGTACGAAGGTGCCATTTGATAAAAATATGAATCCATTGCCTGGTTTAGATAAAATATAGGCATGAAAAGGAATATGCCTATTGAAGTATATTCCGCCCAATTGATTCCATCTGATTCAAATATGTTTGGTTTGAATATGTTTAACATTATTAATAGAAATAAAGAAGGAAGAAAGACGTAAAAGGATGTTAATAGAGCAATAAAGCCACTGAAAATCATAAGAAAGCTATTATAAAAGGCGTCCAAATAATCAGTTTTGCTTAAAGCTAAGCTTTGTTCAATGATATTTTCATTGGTAGAAGCACCATATAAGTTTAATTCTTTTCCATCATAATTCAACCAGTAAAAAGAGGATAGTTTGGGAACATGAATGGGAGCATATGTGATATTTTTGGTTGTAGATACTACTTCACTTTGCACTTCATTTCCATTCAATTTTCCCGCATATAGACTTATAGTATTCTCTCTTCCAATGTTCAGGTCTTCGGCGGTAAAGAATAATGTCGTTTCATCTGCCGTTGTGATTAAGCTGAGTGATTGTGGGGTAGAGAACTCATAAGAATAATTTTTATGGGTAAAAGATATGGTCTCTGGTTCTATATTATTTGAAGAAAAATCATCAAGTGTTCCGACTAACTTTGATGCTTTATATGCAAGGACACCCTGAGAGCGACTAGTCTTTTCGATGATAATTAAAAGTTCACCTGCTTCATCCAATGTTCCAGTAAGTCCCTGAATTTTATCATTTTGATTATCCGCTAATTTTGTCAAAAGAATGGGAGAAGGATTCTCCTCAGTAATATAGAACAAATCAGCAAGAACATTATCCTTATCAGGAACTACGACAACCAATTCTCCACTGTTTAAGAAATAGGCATTAGATATAGAATTCTTAAATTCTGTTAATAGTGAAGATTTTCCATTGTTGAGGTTGTAAGTGAATAAGGACTCCTCATTCCAAAATACTACATTATGGTGCTGACCTTGAACTCCTACTGCAGCATCAGCAATGACTTGTTCTTCCTTCGTATCACTTAGAATCAATTGATCGTTTTTTATGTAGATAAATTGTTCTCCATCAGACCAAAATCCTCTTCCTTTTGGAAATGAAATGGGATAGTTTTCTTCCCTGAATGTCATGTTTTCCTTGAATGTTACTTTTTGAACATTCGTTGAAGTGGAATAATAAACGGTGTCTTCTTGTTTAAATACTTCCGGTTTTTCATTTAAGGAAACATTCAATGGAACGGAGCGGCTCCATGTCTCATTGGGTACTTGTCTGACTTCACTAAGTTGGTGCAGAAATAATAGCCCTAGAAAGAGAAAACTCGTAAAAATAGGTATACCAATAGTTTTTAATTTTTGCATAAATTATCCTCCCTTTTAAAAACCTAGTTTGATTCTACCATAATTTTACTAAATTCGATTTATTTTAAATTTTCAGATATTAAAACGAAAAAATTTTGGATAAATTAAAAAGTTGTATGAAAATACGAGGTTGATCTTCATTAAAGTATATTCAATTTCTTTTCAAAGGGCTGTTTTCGTATAGTTTGTGATAGTTTATCATCTAAGATATTGCTTTGTTTCGGACATCCATTCGTCTATTTTTGATGGAAATCAATAGTGAAATGAAGGATTTAATCAAAGATGAGGTAAAGTAGCCATAATGTATACGAAAGGAGCATTTCTAAAAGAAGGATAGAAAAAATAAGGAGGGAATGGTTTGACGTTTAGTGTTAAAGGGAATCAACTTCAGGGGATTCAGTTATGAGGAAAGCCCCTCAGGTAACATATCAACCAAATAACCCAAACTGAATACTTCCAGTGTTGGTCATTTTGCAGGAATAGTACTTTACCGATTTTCGCGGCTTAAAGACCTAAATAATATTGAGAGAGGTATCTAAGAAATGATAGGTTAATCGGATTGACAGAAATAGGATACTGTTATATAATAAAGGTTGGCTAAATGTCCATAATAGAATGAAGCAAAATATTTGCTAACCGTATCTAGTCTGTTAGCTAAAATCTTGAAATTTAATATTGGGAGGGCAAGACTAAATTACCTTGTATTTTCACATAAGAAATCTCACACTTATGAATTCCGGCCTAGACGATCTCACAGTTTTGCGCCGAAGAAACCACGAATTTCGTTTCCTCTCAAAACTCATTTTATTCCATTTAATTTTATTCCAATTAATGAACTGATTCACGCTGGCACGGCCTAGGAGCCGTAAGGATGAAAGAGAGGTAGGGCTTTCATTGTCTCAGAAAGTAAAGCGGACAGTTTAGCTTAAATGATCTATCGACAATCAATCGCCTTACATGATTATTGCATTATTTTGTTATTGCATCAGAAACTCATCTTCATATTATATTTGTCTCCAACTTTTTTAAAGACAAGGACGATCTCTGCTGAGAGACTGTTTAATGTTGAAGTGGAGTTTGCTGATTGCTTACTAATGTATAAGATAAGGATAGACTAAGAGAGCAATTTAATCATTAAGGATTCTCTCAAACAGATAGACGAGAACAATACTATTTTTATACGGAATAGTTCAAATCAACAATCAAAAAAATAATTTCACAACCTATTTTCTTTGATATTGCTGGAGATTTTGAATTTTAACATTTATTTTGGTTGTGTTCAAAAAGCACAAGGGCTTCCCTTGTGCTTTTGTCCATTTATTTTACATAGTTTCACGTTTGCTTAATTGCGTTTTAATTTCGGAAAATGAAAGAGGGGTTCTTTTACCACTACAAGTGCAGGATCTTTTCTTTTTGCAGGAGAAGACAAAAAGGTGTAAAGGGCTCCCATAAATACTGCACCACCAATGATATTTCCAATCGTTACCGGGAGAATATTGTGAACCATGCCAGCGAATGTAATAGTTTCCGGATGTGGTAGTGCTAGTGCTAATGAGAATAAAACAAAATTAGCAATACTATGCTCATAACCAGAAAGGAAGAAGGTAAACACAAGTAACATCATAGCCATTACCTTAGCGCCATCCCCTTTGAGTTGCATTGGAATCCATATGGCTAGGCATACAAGCCAATTACAAAGAATACTTCTGAATACTAACTCTAAAGTAGTACCATGCATTTTCTTTTCAGCAAAATAAAAAAGGAGATGATTTTCGCTAATATCACTGAATAGCCCTGTTCCAATAAATATGGCTGTAAAAAATAAGGCACCTAAAATATTTCCGCAATAACAAGCAAGCCAATTGCTAACAAGATCTCTCCATGATGTTTCTTTTCGTAATGTACTGATTGAAAAATACATTGTATTTCCAGTGAATAGCTCCGCATCACCATAAATAATCAATAATAATGCGATTCCGAAAAAAATCGATGTCATTAAATAAATGGCCGGGGAATCGACTAGTCGAAAGGATTCTCCTAGTTTAAAGCATAAAATTATAGCAAATCCAATATAGACTCCAGCTAAGGCAGCACGAACTAAGTAGTTGACAACAGATCCCTCTAAAATTCTTTTCTTCTTTAAGGCAAGCTCAGTACATTGTCTAATTCCATCATTCAATTGAAACACTTCTTTCCAATAGTGTGTGATGTATTTCACATTAATATTACAATTACTCTACCTTAATTAGAAGTGTCCGGCAAGAGAAATTAGTCAATGTTTATAGAGTATTCATATTTTAAAAAATGTAAGCGATTTCCACGAAAAATATAGTTGCAATTAATAAATGATGTGAAATTACCTTTTAATCTTCCTCATTTGTCCATCATTTTTACCCTAGTTTAATCCTCAATTAAGCATAAAAATCATCGATATCGACCGGCTCCTCGTTCCAGTGCGGATAAATTCATGCGTGAAGCCTTCGCATTATTGTTCATAATCCTTTCGACATCGGAAGGCAAGTTGTCAAGATGAATGAATTCTTCATACATCTCAATATTATTAATTTCAGCTCTAACACTTTGGTTGAATGCATCCTTTAACGAGTTTGGTGTGTTGATAGTCAATTGCGCCTTATTTTCAGGTATAGGCAGATTATAGTCTTCAAACAGTCTTTGAATAGCATCGATATGCCTCTGTTCCGCTTCTTTGATTTGAACAAATGGAATAAACTGGTCAAATTCTTGAATTATTGCATTGTACCTGGCTTGTGCTTTGTATTCATTTTGTAAGCTAGCGGTGAGTGTTTTTTCTAAGAGGGTAGAAGAGTCTGATAAGTTTGTTTGAGCAGATGTGACACAGACAAATGTCAACCAAAAACAAATTATCATACTGATAGTTTTCTTCATTTTGTACATCCTTTCTTATTTCCTTCATTAAGTACTAAGACTGTATTCTCGAGGGGATATAGCTTTTCGAAGTAGTATCTATCTCTAATAAAGGTAGTATTACCCTAAGTATTTTCATAGAATTGTCATTGATGTGCCTACCTTAGACCAACTATTTATCTAAAAAAATTCAGTTCAAGATGATTGTGAGTAAATATTGGTAATTCATACATTAAACTCTTCAATTGGGATGAAACCCGATTTTAATTAACAAGTTTGATAGTAAGGAAACACTATTTCAGTCGAGAAAAGTAAGTTTTATCAGTGCTTCCATAAGAATGAATGGTAAGTTCTTTTAGTGATACAAAACAGGGGACTTTAAATTTGAAGACGATATCAATGAAAATTAAAGGCGATTTGAAATGCATTTTTTGAGAATTTGGGGTCATGATTGTAAGTGGAAATATTTCTGTTATTCATGAGATTGAACTATATAGGTTAGATTTAACTCTGTTTATGGATGAAGAGTTTTTTCAAATAAATTTACAACATAGTAATTTTCGGAATGCTCTTAATGAGAGGGAGATTTTCTGTGATTTTTATTAATCCAGTTATTAAACCTTTCTTCGATGAGGAAATTTCGATACTTGTGATACATACCCTATACAATTTACACCCCTTCATCATAGTCTATCTTAGAGACAATTTCTCAAATGATAAGTATAGGTGGTGAAGTCATATGTGTTGTGGTAGCACTGGAGGTTATGGATACGGCGGAGGCTATGGGAATAGCTTTGTTTTGATCGTAGTCCTCTTTATCTTGTTGATTATTGTAGGCGCCGCTTGTTTTTATTAAGTTTTCAATGAGGCCTATCAATAAGATAGGTCCTTTTTTTACTATTTCTAATGAATCTATTACTCAAGAATACAATATACAGCAGTCCTTGAGACTCTAAACTCATCCCCATTGTGAATATATTCTGACTCAATTAACAATCTCACTCAGAAAGGGAGAGGTTTCCTCACTAAATTGTATCAATACCTTTTAGAACAATCAATTCAATAGTAGCAGTACCTTCTAATGAAAGGAGGAAAATCATGCTTAATAAATTTTTTGGAAATATTGAAAAAAAAACGGGAGTCAAAATGAATGAAGTTATGAAACTAGCCCAATCTGCAAAAGGAGCCAACTTAAAAGACGAAACAACCGTTCGAAATCTTGTGAAGAAAGTTTCAAATGTAGCCAATCGACCAATTTCAAAAGAAAAGGAAGATAAGATTGTCCATGCCATTTTAACAGGAAAGGTACCAAAGGATTTTTCTGGTTTGGCCAAGATGATGAAAAAGAAAAATTAATTTTATCAACATTGATAAAAAGCGCTATCGGTCCTTCATCAATAAAAATGAATGGCTCATTTCTTGCACATTGATGCTAACGAATCAATCATTTTGTGCAAATAACCAGTTCTTAATTTCAAATAGATGATCCAATTCATTTTTTTCCAAAACTTGTAGGCTGGACTGAAACCAACAAACTTTACAAAATCATCCTAATAAATGGACGAACTATTTTTCAAAATAACATTAGAATGCCTACACTGATTGTTACTTATCACAATATAGTATAGAGAATGGTCCTTTCCATTCGGAATATTTCGATGAAATGGGGTGTAGTGAATGTCAGGAGGCGGATATGCAGGTGGATTTGCGTTAATTGTCGTATTATTCATCTTGTTAATTATCGTTGGAGCAGCAGCTGTAGGTGGTTACGGCGGAGGATACTAAAAATTCGAAGAGGACAGATAAAACTGTTCTCTTTTTTCATGATTTTTAGCTTTGGCAGTATTCTCAAAGATTGTTACTTTTCACGGAAGTGAGTAAATTACGATAGAGAAAAACTTCAGTGTTCATTTCGTACCAACTTCATTTTCAATAAAGATATAGCACGGGATTGTCATCCTTTTTTTTGCGAATACCAACAAAATTTACGAATAAAGTCTTAGTTTAAGTATTTTGCAAAAGCTCTTTTCATATACACTGTGGCTATTTCATCTGATTTTTGATTAATTGCGAAAAGAGCCTTAGCAAAAGAGGGAGACTCCTTATCCGGAAGACTCCTTGTAAATTTCGTATTAATATCTCCCGTGTCTTCCAAATCCACGTCTCCCAAATCTAACATGGAATCCACGTCTTCCAAATCTTCTCCCGCGACCAAAACGGCCAAATCTATATCCGTAAAACGGCATTCATTTCACCTCCGAAAAGCAGATTCAACATAGGTGTAAAAAAATTTCCTCTTATAGGTTGGTTCATATTAACATATGGTTGTTTGAATGAATTTGTATAGATACTTGTCTAATTTAAGTGAAATAAATCATTAGATTTGAATTAATGATTTATTGATTTATCAATATTTTTTGAAAAATTAGTAGAATATGTTCTCCTGTAAATTATGATAAAACCACGTTTCTGTGAATAATAAAACTCCATATTATTACGGTGGGTAGTTCTCGCCCAAAAATCTAATTAATAGGAGCAAATTCATGGGCTGGAATACCACAACATCCACATAAGTGAACGACCAATAAAATTCATCAACTCTCTATTGGTGTCCATTTAAATGAATGCGAAAGTCCGGAGAAGGTTGCGAAACAGCTGAAGTATAAGAAAGTACTTCAAAGATTTATTGAGTTTGAAAATATACATGCTTCTCAACTTCCGTGAACGTGGTATTCACTTTCTTCAGATTTGTATGAAAGGTCTATGCACATCATGTCTATATGAAAGGCTCTTTCCGTACAAATTGTAGCTATTTCATCTGATTTTTGATTAAACCTGCCCTATTACTGTTGATTTCCATCAAAAACTCGATGATATGATGCCCGAAACAAAGCTATATATAGATTATAAACTGGTACGAAGAATAAACTTTCCAAACAAGCCTTATGATCCAAACAAAAGAGAATTAAAACCATCCGATTTTTTCTTGCCATTAGTCGCCTACATGTGATCGATTCCTCAACCAGGTACTTGAGATTGAGCCAAAAGCCTTGATCACTTTTTGGAAGACTAAAGGGAAGTGTCGTCTTCATTCGCTAGTGGTCATAAAGAATGAATGAACTGTGTCGATTTAGAAGCCATTTTATCCGCCAAGGACTCTGATCGGTCGCAAACGGTTGAATGGCATCGGAATCGATTCCAATGCCATTCATTTATTTGGAAGAGAATAGTGTCAATAATCAGTTTAATCGACATTGTGACTAGGATGTTTGATTCATCATATGATTAAAGAAAAATGCCATGAATGTAGATCTTTCCGAACTATTGGCAGTGCCAGAAAACCACTTTTTTCATGATCAAGCACTCTTTTTAGGGAATATTCAATATAGCACCAAGATGGAAATTCCATGCGCTTTATTCGATCCAAGGTAGTGAAAAAAACGACATTATCCGCTTAACCAACTGCTTCGAATTTTCGGCCAAAGAAGTTGGAGACTTGTACCGTTACGTTAGAAAATAGAGACTTTCATTAAATGAAAGAAGGTATATTTAAAATAAAACTAGATGAAATGCAAAAAAAAGCAAACTACTATTCAAAGTAGTTTGCTTTACACCGTTTACTTACCTGTTACATCCTTTTCGTGTTGTGGAAATAAAAAATAAGTGATGACTCCCGAAAGAATTGCTCCACCAATAGAAATTGTTAAAATCATACTTTTTCCAATTTCCTCGTAATCATTATTTAAAATACTTATACAAAGTATTAGTACAATCAGAGCAATTACTCCGATTATAGTAAAGCGTTTCATAAAATACACCTCTTATTAATCCGTCGATACTTTTTAGTTTATCATATTAGTAGCGGGTTGATTGGAAAAGTTGGCTAATTTGAAAAATCAAGAAAAGATAAAAATAGAAATTTTTTTGGTATTTCTTCCTGAACCATGCACTTTTCTTTTTCCTGTCTATGTTAAAAATATTCTCCTTGTATAGTACAAATATAAGAGCTCTGTCACTAAAAGGCTGCGGAAGATGAATTAGAATAGCTAGATATTTTTTTTCAAAGATGGAAGTGTGGTCAGCTTCCATTTTTGAAAAAAGGGGATACAATAATGATTTTTACACTAAGAAAAGTGGAATTTCTTGAAATGAAAATGACAGAATTGAAGGAGACATTGTAGGACTAGTGATATGACAAAGCATAAATGTAAGTTGATTTCGCCCGGAAACCGCATCATGTAGCCACTAACTAAAAACGAAAAATGAAATCATTATATTCTAGTCCCAGGGTGTCATGTCTGTTGTAATAAATTAGGTTATTCATTTACCTCTCATATTCCGTTCATGAAGCTATTCAATTTTTATTTGTAAATTCTGAATCATGAAAGACAAAATAAATTAATATCTGCTAAAAAGTATATATTATTTTTTGTTGGCTCTTTTCGGATACTTTGTTGCTCTTGACACAAAGGAAAAACAGGCAGTAGGGGTTTTTTCTCGATTGATTTCTTCCATTTTATCTAGAAATGAAGAAGTTTTCATTATGAAAAGATCACGAAGTCCTACAAGTCAAGTGATTTCTTCTTATTCGAAAAGCCAAAATCTTTGAGAAAACAGCCTTTTTTAAGTGTAACCATGGGCAGAAGCTAAGTTATCTATCCACTTTCGTTAAATTCTTCTATTAAAGCTGTTTTCGAAAGAATTGTTGCTCTTTACATTAGTTTGTAAATCATGATTAAGAAGGGTTTCGAGCATCTTCTTGTATTATTAATCAAAAATTTCTGATGAAAATGAAATAGTTAAATCCATCTATTATAATTTTTTTGTAACAAACTATTCGAATAGAGCCATTATTGAAGAGACAGTTTTCACATTGTTCGCTAGTATTCAACAAACTGTGTATATGAGTGGTTTTGGGTTATTTCACCGTTAGAGATTAAGGATATTTTTCTGAAAAATAAATGTTTCCTCAAAATAATAAATTCTATAACAACCACGTTTACGAAAGGATCCTTTAAAAGAGTAGTGAAATCGAAAATACTGCAGGATATAATAGTCACGTATGCTCTAATTTATAATATCAGCAAAGGAGATGAATGATGTTGACAAAAAATTTTAACGATAAAAATGAAATAAGGATTACCAAAGAAAAACCAGCCTATCTAGTCGAAAACTTTAGAATCTATTTATCTTATCTAAAAACACATTCAATTAAATTAACTAAAGCAAAAGGGTACTTTACCAAAAAAGATTTAATGTCTATTCAGGAGCAAATGAAAGGGGTGAAGGGAGATGTTTCCCCATCTGCGACTCAAATTGGGTACCCAATCATTCATCTGTTTTACCACCTTTCTGTCGTGCTAGATTTCATCAAAGTGAATCGAAAGCAATCTTCAGTAATCGCCATGATTCAACACCAACGAATTGAGGAGTTCAAGAAGCTGACAGATACCGAACAATTTATCACCCTGTTTGAAACGTTTTGGCAGGAGGTTGATTGGCAGAATCTACAAGGAGAGAAATGGAAAAAAGCACCTACTGATATTGACTTTTTCTTTGAAGTATTGGAGAGTGTACCTTCTAATCAAGAGATCAATTTGAAAGAGTTCCCGGATATTGAGAAATATACTAAAACTTATGGACATTTTTTATATTATTTTAGTTATTTTGGATTTTGGACTTTTGAATTAGATCAGGGAAAGGATGACTATGAGGGAAAAGCGAACTCAACAAATGCATTATCGATTCGTTTAACTCCTTTTTTCAAGGAGATTCAGCATATATTACTCGAAACATGGGAGCCGAGTGAACATCATTCGTTTATGCATTCAACACATTTATTGGGTAGCCTACTAAATCTATCCGATGAGCTATCAAATGAATTGATGTCAGAAGAAGAGAAGAATATCGAACCACTAAGTGTACAAATGAGCTCCTTGTTTCCTAAAGGCGAATTATTCCGGACGTTAACAAAGAAACGACCTTGTTTTCAGAGAGGATCATATTTACTTAAAGTAAAACTGAGTTCATCATGCTGGAGAATAATCCGAGTTTCTAGTTCTCACACGCTCCTAGATGTTCATAACATAATCCAGCTAGCGTTTGAACTTGACGATGACCATTTATATTCTTTTTTTATGGACGGAAAAAAATTTAGTCAAGATTGCTATAATTCCCCTAATGATTTACAAGGACCGTATGTGACGGATGTGAAAATAGGTGACTTACAACTATACGATGGGAAGGGTTTCCTCTACTTATTTGATTTCGGAGATGAGTGGGAATTCAATGTAGAAGTATTAAAAATCGCGGAGGGAGTAGAACCTGATTTCGTATCAATTGAAGAAGAATTTGGAGCGGTACCTATACAGTATGGCTGGTAATTTTATGTCCTCTATTAATAAGGGTATTTTCTCTGGAAATGCTGTTTTCAGCATGAGTTGGAAGTGCCATATCATACAAGTTTTTGATGAAATAACTACCGAAAGTAGCTCTTAAATAGTAATATGGCGAAATTACATTGAGAATTATATTATTATTTTGGAAAAGTAAATTAAGTCAAATTGAGGTGGGAAGTGAGAATGTTTGTACTCAAAGTCAGAGTTTGCCAAAAAACGAAAAGAAGAAAATGGGGATGACTGAATGAGTAGGATAGGTGATATTTGTTTGTTTGCATTGATTCGATTCTCTATGGATTCACTAGTTTTGTGGTTCTTCCCATTTTGATATTTAATGTCAAGAGTGTTGATTAACCAATTAAATCCATTAAAAAACTACAAAAAAGGACGCCCTTTTAGTAAAATTGTTGTTACGACACAAACAATTTAAAAAGGAGCGTCCCTATGAAACAGTCTACCACTTTCCCAAATTTGATTCAA
>NZ_JAYKTS010000018.1 GCF_037024155.1 Bacillus sp. 2205SS5-2 | reverse complement strand
CGAGCTTCTTGAATATGCATTGAAAAAGAGCAACAAAAAGGTACAAAAACTAATCAATAGTCAACTACAACAATGGATTGCAGGCTTGCCTAACTACATCAAGGATTACCTGCCTATTTCAGTCTGCGAAAGTTGAGTAATTAACTTAACGATTAATGGAAGATAGTATTGAATATTCTGCTGAAATAAAGCATAAAATTTCCTAAAAAAAAATAAAGCATAAGCTTTCCAAACGGAAAGCTTATGCTTTATGTCAAAACAAAAAACAAAAAACAAAAAACCACCAAATATGTATTTGGTGGAGACGGTGGGACGTGCACATCCATGCTTTCGACATGGCACTGACTATATCTTGAACCTTCAGTTTAGAAGGCCCTTTGGCGTATTATGCGAAACATAGTTTTACCTTCATTGAAGGTAGATTTTCGCATCCTAGTACTACCAAGTTGGATTGGCAGTCTATGAGTCGATACACGGCTGTTGGATTACTCCACATACCGCTCGGCATTGCCCTATCACATTAAAGATGACTTAGGTTTCACCGATAAAGCCAAATTTTCACTTATATGTTACCACATAAGGCGACTAATAATTAATCGAACCCACGTCCAGAAACATCGCCACTTAAGCGTCTACGAGTGTAGTCGATAAATTTGCGTTTTCGCTAACTCCTATGCCTATCGACGGGCGTCGGAGCAGCTAGTCTGGTTAATCTCTTCCTTCATCCTCAGACGGTGGAATCCGGCGTAGCCTACTAAAAGTGAGTCCCTTACCCTACCACATAGGCGATGGAGGGAGGAACCGCTAAGCTAGCTTACGCTGCTAAAGCGAAGTTGTTGTTAGATTTGCCAGTTATTATTGGCGTTGACGTTTTAACGAGGACGATCCCCTCGACTCGCAACCCAAGCTCGAACTATCCCTGTCGAATCCGTAACGTCCCCATATATAATATAAGGAAGAACGGGAAGAATATTGAGCAAGTGTCAACTATTCAATTGTTCTTACAGCGCCGTTGTTATCTCGGCGACTAATACTAGTATAACAAAACTACAGAAAAATGCAATTGTAAGATTTTAGAAACTACTAAATTGTCCCCTTCTGTCTCTGCACAAGCTCACGTTGAATCGAACGGTTTGCTTCTTTTCTCTTCAAATCTTCGCGTTTGTCGTATTTCTTTTTACCCCGAGCAAGTCCAAGTAAAACCTTTGCATAGCCATCTTTAATATACATTTTTAGTGGAATCAATGAATATCCTTGTTCCTTCAAATCACCAATCAGTTTATTAATCTGATAACGGTGAAGCAAGAGCTTTCTCATACGTAACGGTTCATGGTTATGAATATTTCCTTGTTCATATGGACTAATATGCATATTGAGTATGAACAGTTCCCCATTTTGAATCCGTGCATACGAATCTTTTAAATTCACTCGGCCTCCGCGAATCGCTTTAATTTCTGTTCCTTTTAGAACAATCCCTGCTTCATACGTCTCTTCGACAGCATAATCATGTCGGGCCTTTTTATTTTGGGCTATTACCCCACCGGTTCCTTTTGGCATGTGAAATCCCCCTTCAACTCTCTCTATACTTAGTTTACCGAAAATAAAGAAAGGTTAAAAGGAAAACCTCTTAACCTCTTCCTGTTCAGACTATCTTTTCTTTTTCTTTTTACGTTTAGCAGCTGGAGAATTTTCAAAGAATTTTTTGTTTTTCTTTTTCTTTTTCGGATTGGTTGTTGACCATTCGCCACGATTGTCGTTGCCACGTCGGGTCTCGCCGTTCTCTTTGTTGCCGCTATCTTCTTTGCGATCCGAGCGTCGACCTTGTCCTGCTCCTCGACCTTTGCGTCCATCATTTCTGTCTGCCCGTATCGCTTTCGGTCGTTCGGTCCCTGGTGGACGTCTATTGCTAATCATGCCGACAATTTCGAAATCAATGGCTCTTTCTTCTTTATTCACATTAACAACCCGGACCGTGATTTCATCTCCAATACGGAACACATTTCCAGTTCGTTCACCAATCATCGCCATATGACGTTCGTCGTAACGATAATAATCATCAGTCATATAACTGACATGAACGAGACCCTCAATCGTATTCGGTAATTCAACAAACATTCCAAAGTTGGTGACAGAACTGATGATTCCATCATACTCTTCGCCAATTTTATTCAACATAAATTCAGTCTTTTTCAGATCGTCTGTTTCACGTTCAGCATCCACTGATCTTCGTTCTCTACTAGAGGTATGATCCGCAATCTCTCCCATAATCGCATCCCATTTGCTTTGGGTTGCTTCATCGAGCTTACCTTCAATTAGGTAGGTCCGAATTAACCGGTGCACAATTAAATCTGGGTAACGACGAATCGGCGATGTAAAATGAGTATAGAATTCTGTGGATAATCCAAAGTGCCCTAGACTGTCTTCATTGTATTTGGCTTGTTGCATGGAGCGAAGCATCATTGTTGATACGACCATCTCCTCTGGCTTTCCTGCTACCTCTTCCACAATGTCTTGCAGTGCTCGTGGATGAACGGAATTGGCCGATCCCTTCACGACGATTCCAAAATTCGTAATAAACTCGAAAAAACGTTGTAGTTTTTCTTCTTTCGGATCTTCATGAATTCGATAAATGAACGGGACTTCCATCCAATGAAAATGTTCCGCTACCGTTTCATTCGCCGCTAGCATAAATTCCTCGATGAGTTTTTCCGCTACCGAGCGTTCACGTAAGACTACTTCTGTTGGATTTCCTTCTTCGTCCACCAATATTTTCGACTCTTTAAAGTCAAAATCAATCGCTCCACGATTCATGCGTTTTCTTCGCAAAATCTCCGCAAGCTTTTCCATTTCTTGAAACATCGGGACAAGTGGTTCATAGCGTTCAATTAACGATTCATCTTTGTCGACCAAAATTTTATTCACATCGGAATAGGTCATGCGCTCATTCGTTTTAATCACACTTTGATAAATTTCATGAGACACAACTTCACCGCTTGATGTAATTTCCATATCACATGAAAGTGTTAGACGGTCCACTTGAGGATTTAATGAGCAAATCCCATTGGACAAGCGGTGTGGAATCATTGGAATCACACGATCTACTAAATACACACTCGTTCCGCGCTCATACGCTTCTTCGTCAATCGGCGAACCTTCTGTCACATAATAACTGACGTCCGCTATATGAACGGATAGCTTGTGGTTTCCATTGTCTAAAGCCACGACTGAAACGGCATCATCCAAGTCTTTTGCGTCTGCTCCGTCTATTGTGACAATCGTTTCATCACGCACATCACGGCGATTTTTAATTTCAGCCGGATCAATTTCATCAGGGGCTTGGTTCGCTTGCTTTAGCACCTCATCTGGAAATTCGACCGTGATCCCGTGTTTGTGAATGACCGAAAGAATATCTACTCCGGGATCATTTTTATGACCGAGAATCTCTTTAATTTCACCTTCAGCGCTTTTTTGCCCTTCTGGATAAGCAGTTAATTCAACTACGACCTTATGTCCTTCAACGGCTCCTAGACTGGCATTCTTCGGAATAAACACATCACTCGCAAATTTCTTATCATCCGGTATGACAAACCCAAAGTGTTTGCTTTCAGTATAGGTTCCTACCATTTTCTGAACGCCTCGCTCGAGGATGCGAATGACCGAACCTTCACGTCTCGAACCTGAACTTCCTTCTGATACGCGTACTAGAACAATATCTCCATGCATGGAATTATTCGTTTCACCTGGCGGAATAAAGATATCATCCATCCCTGGTTCATCTGTTATTACAAAGGCAAAGCCTTTAGCGTGAGCAGCGAGTTTCCCTCGCACTAAATTCATTTTCTCCGGCAATCCATAACGGTTACTTCTCGTGCGAACCAATAGTCCTTTTTCTTCCATATAAACTAGCGCTTTCACGAAGCCCTTAAATTCAGTTGAATCCTCTATCCCAAATGCCTCTTCAAGCTCTTGAACGGTTAATGGCCTGTACGCCTCATCTTTCATATAAGTTAATAACCGAGTCACATGCTCTTTTATGATTTGATCCATTCCCTTTCCCTCCTTACAATTATGTATTAATCTTTCCAGTCTAATTTATTTAGAAATGCCAAAACATCTTCATGTAGTTGCTCTTTTTCTTTATCTAGCGTGATGACATGTCCAGAATCCTCATACCATTTCATTTCTTTATGTGGAGCCTCAATCTCGTTATAAATAATATTCGCAGAATCTGTATTAATCATATGATCATGTCGTCCTTGAACAACAAATGTTGGTGCATAAATCATATCCACATGTTGACGAACATCCGAGATGAGTGCCTGCAATTCCTTTAATGTATTCATTGGCGTCTGCGCAAATTCCTTCATTTCATTGTCGATTTCCTCTGGGCTTTTCCCTTGGAATTTTTTAAATTCGCGAGCATAGTCCAGTACACCCTCATACATCACTTCTTCACTCTTGATATACATTGGAGCACACATCGGCACAATACCCTTTATAGGTACAGTGTAACCTAATTTCAAGGAAAATACCCCACCGAGGGATAATCCCGCCACAGCTATTTCATCATACCCTAAGTTTTTTAAATGCTCGTAACCATCCATCACATCCTGCCACCAATCCGTTGGACCCGAATGAACAAGCTCTTCTGGTGGGACACCATGTCCTTTATAATGGGGGGCATGAGAGGTGTAACCGTTCTTTTCTAAAAATCGTCCAAGCATCCTCACATCCGCTGAATTTCCAGTAAATCCATGTAAAAGTAAGACCGCTCGTTTTCCTGCTTGAAAGGTAAATGGTTTCGGTATAGCTATTTTCATACAACTAAACTCCTTTATCTGTCACTCTACTGATGCAGAGATTCCTTACTACTTCTTATCCCTATTGTAAACAAAGAAGCACTTCTCAATCCAATATAACGCCTAACGGATCACGAAAAGCGGAAGTGGCTGCCCTGCGGCGTCAGGCAAATGAAGAACTCGGAGGTGATGCCTGCATCACTGGAGAGTTATTCATTTGACCCCGAGCCGCAAGCCACTGTAGCTAGACACGAAAAGCGAAAGTGAATCCCAAGAAAAACGTTACACCCATAAATTTAAAAAATGCTTAAACCCACTCAAAATCACTATCTATACATGGCTACTCTCGCAAAAATAGTTGATTTAACCATCAGGGTGTAGATACGACTTAGAAAGTTTTCTCTACATCTTTAGTCTTCAAATTGAAGAAATTTCTCCCTAAAAATACAAAGTCGATTATTCTTAAATCCTATAGAACCAATGTATACGAAAGGCTGTTTTCGCAAAGATTGTGGCTTTTCTTATCCATTAATAATCTATGATATGGCTTGTTTCGGGCATCATTTCGTCTGTTTTTGATCGAAATCAACAGGGAAATGGAGGATTTATTCAAAATCAGATGAAGTAGCCACAATGTATACGAAAAGAACCTATAAATAAAAGCCTGACCCCGCTGGGCCAGGCTTCACTTTTATCATCTTAAGCGAAGTATGCAACTGCAATGGTTAAAACAAAGAATAAAACCGATAGAACAATCGTCACACGGTGTAAAATCAAGTCAATCCCACGTGCTTTTTGCTTCCCGAAAAGTGTTTCCGCACCACCAGAAATGGCACCTGACAATCCTGCACTTTTCCCAGATTGAAGTAAAACAACAGCGATGATACCTAAACAATCAATTACAAGCAATGTTATTAACAATGCTACCATAACTTCCACCTCCTGAAGCGTACATAACAGTATTTCTAGTTTATCATATTGAAATAATTGTCACAATAAGCAAACAAGGAGAATTCGACGATTTTATCTAGATTTTTTTTATTGAGGATTATTTCGTCTACATTGTGGCTATTTCACCTAATTTTTGATTAAAATCTCCATTTTACTGTTGTTTTTATCAAAAACAGACGGAATTCTTAGTTCCATTAAAGAATCCAAAAAAGCTACTCAGTTATAGGCGCTTTAAAGAAATAAGATTTGGCAACAGACGACGGGAAAATCAGTGTTTATTTTAGAGCTCTTTTAAATCCTTTAGGCGTTCTTCCATTAATATATCCAAGATGGAATCCTTCATGATATAGGCAAAAATTAAGCACTTCTCCTAAAGTCTCTTGAGGATTTCCGTATAGGTTAAATGTTTTTGGTGTCTTTTCATCCATTGAACGATTCTCTAAGTGTTTTTTTATGTGGTCTATTTGCCCATTAAACATTTCAGAAATCTCATCTAACGTTGGAGGCTCAGTATGCCAATCTGCTGGTTTCGAACCCGATTTAAACATTTCGAATTGTTCTTCAGATAAGTACATCGGTATTTCAGCAAAGTTAAATAAAAATGCATCTGTCACAGCTACAATATGACCTAGATGCCATCGGATCGTGTTTTTATATCCTTCTGGCATTTCATCAGCGACCTCTTCTGAAATCGATTCAATTGATTTTGTGGAAATGGCCCGGATAACTTCGAGTTGTTTTAATAATTTGTTATCACTCATGATTTTATTATCCCCCTTTCTTTTTCATAGGTTGAACGACTATTCTTTACGATCCTTGGTACCATGCACCAGGATTTCCACCCTCTACATACTGCTTCAGGATAGACATAAGCGTACCCCAGGTTGTATTAATCATCGCATACGGTCCATCCATGGAGTCCCATCCAGAGTGACTAAAGTGTAGGATAGTTGAACCATTTTCTTGTGGCGATAATTCAAAACTGATTTTTGTTCCTTTCCAACCAGGCATATCGTGCTGAGCAGTCCAATTCACAAGCTTTCCTTTTTCAAGCTTATCTATATGCATTTGAAAAACTGCTTGACGGTTATAAAAGCCAAATTCAGCAACTGTTCCCACAGTTGGTTCTACTTTTGCATCAGAAGTCCACCACCCTTTTATTCCTTCTGAAGTGGTAATGGCCTCGTATATTTTTTCTGGTTTCTCATTAATAGTGATTTGATGTGGCATATTGATCATTATAGTTCGCTCCATTCCATCATGTTATATTTGTAAAAACAATAAAAAAAGCACTCTTCTAGTGGGTTACTTACAAGCAGTTTATTTCATCATTTCGTCTACCTTAGATTATGCACAAATTCAGACTCATTAGGCGGAAGATCCGAATGCGGTATATAAACTTCAGTTGAGTTATTCTTCTCTAGAAATCCTGCATATAGTTAACTATATGGTTAACTATATTTATCTATATAAAAATTGCAATAATATTAAATGTTTTAACCAACAATTCCCAATATGTTTTTAGAACTTCGAATCTTATTTATCCTTAACGTATAAAGCTCTTGAGCAAAATTACCAAAGCTTGCAACTCCCTTTAATAATTTACGAATGAGCTAGCTTTTGCTTATGATATTTAGATTCTTATTCATCATTTTCATAAAACTCACCTTATTTCTACAACGTGTAGTCAGGGTTAACTATTTTTTTGTTTTCAAATAGTTGACTTTCTATCGTTTATACCTTATTTTTCGTTAAACATATATAGTAATACTCATGAACATGAAAGGAGCATTGAAATGAAAAAAGATCAGTTAGTCCATGGCAAACTCTCTAACAGAGAGAAAGCATTGTCGTTTCTACAACTTGTCGTATCAAGGAAAGTTCGAGAAGCATTCTTAAGTCACATAAGCCCTGATTTTTGCCACCACAACCCTTATTTCCAAGGAGATGCAGATTCAATTATGTTAGCGATGGAAGAGGATGGAGCAAAGAATCCTGACAAGATATTTGAGGTCAAGCGTGTTTTAGAAGAGAGAGAAACCGTTGTGGTTTACTCACATGTTAAACAAAATCCAAAAGACCTAGGAGTGGCTGTTGTTCATATATTTCGCTTCCAGGATGATCTAATTGTTGAAATGTGGGATGTAGGTCAACCTATCCCAGAGGCTTCCCCTAATGAGAATGGAATGTTTTAACTAGGTTTCCGAAATTCATCTCCCACTTCAAGGAATAGGAAGGGCGAAGCCCAATGAGTAAGTGGGAGATGAATTTTCGGTTGGAGTCAGCCGTAGTGTTTGTAGCTATTAGAAAATTACGTTTGAATCAGTCTGTACATACGGAAAGGTTGATAACATAATGAAATTAGATAGTACTAAACATTCGGCCTTTTTTTGCACTATCATCTAGTATTGGTAGTGAAATATCGTAGACAAGTATTTGATGATGATTTGTCAAACTATGCAAAAGATATTTTTGTGAGAAGTGTGTTTCCACACGATTTTATAAGCTAGAGCATCAAACTTTGCGAAAACAACCTATGTAAAAGAAGGTGAAACTTCATCTTTTTATACCCATACATTTTCTGAGATGGCATTTGCCTTCATACGACAATATGGCGGGCCGTTACAATAAGCGTATAAAAAACTAAATGATTATTCCGCTAACCCAGACAGAATTGATAAACGCTACTCGCTTACTGGTGACTTAGCTTAAAAAAACTATCCAAAACGGTGGTTTTAGCTTGTTTTCATCTAAAAATCTGGTTATTGAAAATGCTATTCTGAGTAAAGGCGATGCTCATTAAAAACTATTTTAAATGATTCCCCTAATTAGGGTGTTATACCAATTGGATTACAAGCAACCAAAATCTATCGAACAACATCATTAGGTCCAATTTCAGATTTAAATGAAACGACCTTTGTATACGAGGAATAATGGAGGAGAAATAACTATGCCTGAATTTCAAGATACTGTGACGATTGATCATCCGTTAGAAAAAGTCTTTGCCTTTGCATGTGATGTTCGGAATGGTCAAAAATTCATGAAAAATGTGGTCAGATGTGAAAAACTTACGGAAGGACCGATTGGAAAGGGAACCAAGTTTAACGAAACAAGAATTATTGGCAATAGAGAAGCTTCGTCTATAATAGAAATTTCTGAGTTTACGCCTAATCAATCGTATTCAGCACAAAGTGAAACAAAGGGACTCTGTGCAAAGTATCATTATCAATTCAAAGAAATTGGGTCAACAACGCAAGTGTCTTTTCAATGTGACATTTTTACAAAAGGGCTGATTATGAAATTAGCAAAGCCAATGTTTGTGAAAATCATGAAGAAAGAAGATGGTGATCACCTCCAACGTTTAAAGCACGAGCTAGAACAGTAAGTTAGTTACTTTTGGAAGTTGTGCAAAATGAGATATAAGATAAATCGTACCTTACCACCATTATGATAAAGCGGTAATATGTTTGGATTCAGACACTTAATTCATATTTCTCCATAGTAGGTCAGCCTTATTAAATGGCTTTTTTTGTATACATTGTGGCTATTTCATCTGATTTTTGACTAAATCCTCCATTTCACTGTTGATTTTCATTAAAAATAAATTGAGTTCCTATGGAAATAAATGATCAGATCGTGAAAATTCCTTGTGCAACAATCATCATAAATTTTTCATCACGAGCAAGTTGGTTGGACGGATTCCCCCCCCTTGATACTGCTTGAATGTCTCCCAGTGACCATGATGTTCAAGGAGATTCGTTTTCTATTATTTGTCTCCATAATAGAAAAAAACACAACCAAAAAGTTGTGATCGATCTTTTTTTATTTTCTTATCTGTGAAAAAAGAACATTTCTTCCTGGAAATGTTCTTTTTGGTTTAATCTATTCATTAATAGCCCCTTTTCAAAGCTTTGGAATTCAAAAAGCCACTCTTATAATGCTCTAAAAATATTGAAATTACAGCACATTCTTTACCAATCAGCTTTACTTTATAACATAGCCAAAGAAAACTACATTCCTCTAGTATATTCTTCAAGCGTAAGTCCTTCACTCTCAATCTCTCGCGCCATTTCTTTGCCTACATAACGGAGATGCCAAGGTTCATACTTATACCCTGTAATCGCTTCTTTCCCTTTTGGATAACGAACAATAAATCCGTATTCAGCTGCATGAGTCGCCACCCATTTTCCTTCTGGTGTTTCCCCAAAAGCTTCAGTCAGATCATAAGCAACACTTTTACTAGAAACGTCCATCGCGAGTCCAGACTGATGTTCACTTTGACCAGCTCTTGCGCTAAATTTATTGGCTTCTTCTTCCCCGTGCGTATCCGCATACCAAGCAAACAAAGTTTTCTGTTGGTCGAACGAGCGGTATCCAGATGCGGCTAGAAGTTCTACATTCTCATTTTTAGCAGCGGCAAACATCTCTTCTAATGCTAAAGCAGCTTCTTTAACCAACAACTTCTTCGGCAAATCTTCTTCGAAGGTAAACGGAACATTCGGTTCTATTAAATCAGCTGGTATATAATCATTTGGAAGAAAATACTGTTTATTGATTAAAGCCATCTCGCTATCATGATTCTCAGCTAAAGTAGGCTTGGTTTGAGTGAAAGAACTCTTAGCAATCACCCAATGATCCCCATCTACTTCAAATGACGCTTCGATGGTATAGGAGCCAAACAGTTCATCTTGTTGATCCTGTGTTACTTGATATTCTGTTTCATTAATTTTGTTTAATTGAAACGGAAGAGTAGGATCTATGTGCGGGATAGCTTCTTGCGGAACCAATTTCAGTTTCCCATTTTCTTCTTTGTAATAGGTATCGACTAAAGACTGAGCGAATCCTTTTTTCGCGTATTGAACTAGATATTGGACCAACTCTGTTTTTGAAGAAAACTTTTTCACAACATACTGTTCATCCGTTTCTTGTATAATTGACTCGTAAAACGAGGTAACTAGCTCGTTCACAGGCGGCTCAGCAGGAGTTTCAGGTTCCTGTTCCTTCACTAAAGGTTCCTTGTTTTCTTCCTCAACTGGCTCCTGCTCTGTTGGCTCTATTCCTGATTCATTCTCCGTTGAGCTATTTCCAAATAACGCCGTACATCCTCCAAGAAAAAGAAGGGAGAGGCTTAGCGCCATTCCTACAATAAACTTCATTTCTATATGCACTCCTCAACCCGATATTAAAACGGGAAAATTAAACATTCACTTTCTTCATTATAGATTATTTTAGCCTCTTTTGCTTCTTACAATGATAGGAAATGACCAAATTCCCATTTTCACAGATAATTAAGACAACTAAGAACCTAATAAATATTAGGAGTAGAGGATTCACTTCCCTGCTCCTAGAGTCGTTTTGATTATCATTCTATTTCCATTAAATAAACGTATGTTCGTTATTATTCTTTTTTACACTATACATAGAATTTTTGCACAATCCTGCCTCATTAGTCTTAGTACAGACATTCATAACCCACCTTAAATTTCCATGTAATTACAAATGGTGTTAATCAATCATGGCCAAATTGTTGATTAACAAACAGTTTTCCAATATCGCGAACGTTAAACAAGAAGGATGTCTTCAATCCGGCAAAGGTAATACTCCGTTTAAGATGATTTTTATTGAGTTAACTCTGCGGCAACGACATTGCGAAGAATTTGACAATCTTGCCTACTTTCAATTTGCGCTTTTAAGTCTAGGACAAACTCCAATAAAGAAGACCTTTTCTCATTCAAGATTGTTATCCTATTGCTTTCCTTTCTTATTTTTATATTCCTCCTTGCCAATATTCACAAAAAAACAACCCCGCTTATCAAAAGCGGAGTTGTAATATATGGTTAGCTTATTTTTTCAGGTTATAGAATGTTTTAGCACCTAGGTATTGAGCAGTATCAGCCAATTGGTCTTCAATGCGAAGTAATTGGTTGTATTTTGCTACTCGGTCTGTACGAGATGGTGCACCCGTTTTGATTTGGCCAGCATTTGTTGCAACTGCGATATCAGCAATCGTGCTGTCTTCTGTTTCACCGGAACGATGAGAGATTACTGCAGTGTAACCAGCGCGTTTAGCCATTTCGATTGCATCAAATGTTTCCGTTAGTGTACCAATTTGGTTTACTTTGATTAGAATTGAATTACCAATTCCTTGTTCAATTCCTTGAGCAAGCTTTTCAGTGTTTGTTACGAATAAATCGTCACCCACTAGTTGAACTTTGGTACCAATACGCTCAGTTAAAAGTTTGAAACCATCCCAGTCATTTTCGTCAAGTCCATCTTCAATAGAAACGATTGGGTATTTATTAGCCATTTCTTCGTACCAGTCAACCATTTCAGCAGAAGTACGAACCACACCTTCACCAGAAAGATGGTATTTACCGTCTTCTTTATTGTAAATTTCAGAAGCTGCCACGTCCATTGCAAGAAGAACTTCTTCACCTGGTTTGTAACCTGCTTTTTCAATCGCTTCGATGATAGTAGATAATGCTTCTTCATTAGACTTAAGGTTAGGAGCGAATCCACCTTCGTCACCTACTGCCGTGTTATAGCCTTTGTCTTTAAGAACAGATTTTAAGCTATGGAAGATTTCAGCACCCATGCGAAGACCTTCTTTGAATGTTGGTGCGCCTACAGGCATAACCATGAATTCTTGAATGTCGACGTTATTATCCGCATGCTCTCCCCCATTTACGATGTTCATCATTGGCACTGGAAGTTGTTTTGTGTTGAATCCGCCAAGATATTGATAAAGCTCAAGTCCTAGTAAGTCTGCTGCGGCGCGAGCTGCTGCCATAGAAACACCTAGAATAGCGTTCGCACCCAATTTACCTTTGTTTTCAGTTCCGTCAAGCTCGATCATTGCTTTGTCAATTCCGACTTGATCAGTTACGTCAAAGCCGATTAGCTCTTCTGCGATCGTTTCGTTAACATTAGCAACAGCTTGTTCTACACCTTTACCTAAGTAACGACCTTTGTCACCGTCACGTAATTCTACTGCTTCATACTCACCAGTTGATGCTCCACTTGGAACAAGCGCGCGTCCGAATGCACCTGATTGAGTGTATACTTCTACTTCAATAGTTGGGTTACCGCGAGAATCTAATACTTCGCGTGCATATACTTCTGTAATGAATGGCATATTGGTAAATCTCCTTTAATAATATTATTTTTTAATTAATGTATTTCCTGTCATTTCTGATGGTTGATAAACATTTAATAAATCAAGAATGGTTGGAGCCAAATCTCCTAGAATTCCACCCTCACGAAGAGATATTCCTTCTTTTGTTAAAATAACCGGTACAGGATTCGTTGTGTGTGCCGTCATCGGTGTTCCCTCTAACGTCACCACTTCGTCAGCGTTTCCATGGTCCGCTGTGATAATGGCTGAACCGCCTTTAGCTAAAATTGCGTCCACGATTTTTCCGAGACATTCGTCAACGGTTTCAATCGCTTTGATCGTTGGCTCGAGCATTCCGGAATGCCCCACCATATCAGGATTAGCAAAGTTCAGCAGAATCACATCCTGCTTGTCACCTTCTATTTCAGCAAGCAAAGCTTCTGTAACTTCATAAGCACTCATTTCTGGCTTTAAGTCATAAGTTGCAACCTTAGGAGAATCGATTAGGATTCTCCTTTCACCAGGAAATTCTGCTTCACGACCACCGCTCATAAAGAACGTTACATGAGGGTATTTTTCAGTTTCAGCGATACGAAGCTGCTTCAAGTCATTTTGTGCTAACACTTCACCTAGTGTGTTATCTAAGTTAGTTGGCTTAAATGCTACATAGCCATCAACTGTTTCACTAAAATGCGTTAAGCAAACGAAGTGAAGATTATTTGGATGCTTCTCTCCTCGGTCAAAGGAGCGGAAATCCTTATTTGTAAATGTATTTGAAATTTGAATGGCGCGGTCTGGACGGAAGTTATAGAAAATAACGGAATCCTCATTTTCAATCGTCGCAACCGGTTCTCCGTTTTCGTTGGTAATCACAGATGGAATCACAAACTCATCAAAAATTCCATTTTGATAAGAATCTTGCACTACTTCTAGCGCTGATGAATAGGTAGGGCCGTCGCCATACACCATGCTACGATACGATTTCTCTACTCGGTCCCATCGCTTATCACGATCCATTGAGTAGTATCGACCTGAAATCGTCGCAAATTCACCGACACCAATTTCTTTCATTTTGGCTTCTGCATCAATAATGTATTTCTCAGCTGTTTTTGGACCAACATCGCGTCCATCTAAAAATGCATGAACATAGACTTTTTCTAATCCTTCAGATTTTGCTAGCTTCAGAAGAGCGTACATATGTTCAATATGACTATGAACACCACCATCTGAGAGTAAACCAAAGACATGAAGAGGTTTATTATTTGTTTTTGCGTAAGTCATCGCATCTTGGAAAGTTTGATTTTGCTCAAACTCCCCTTCACGGATGGCTACATTTACGCGCGTTAAGCTTTGGTACACGATTCGACCTGCACCAATATTAAGATGACCCACTTCTGAATTCCCCATTTGACCTGCTGGCAAACCGACTGCTTCACCAGAAGCGGTTAACGTACTATGTGGAAATTCATTCCAAAAGCGATCAAAATTTGGTTTTTTTGCTTGTGAAACAGCGTTCCCTTTTACTTCATCTCGGCAAGCAAAACCATCTAAGATGATTAAAGCAACTGGGGCTTTACTCATGTGAACCTGCCTCCAATAATTGCAGATACGACTTCGCTTCTAGGCTTGCTCCGCCCACTAATGCGCCGTCAATATCTGGTTGTGCCATATACTCTGCAATGTTTTCAGGTTTAACACTTCCACCGTATTGAATCCGAACCGCATCCGCTGCTTCTTGAGAAAATTCAGTCGCAACTACTTTACGGATATACGAACATACTTCGTTTGCATCTGCAGAAGTGGAAGATTTTCCTGTTCCAATCGCCCAAATAGGCTCATAGGCAATGACTGTTTGCTTCAGTTGGTCTTCTGTCAATCCTGTTAAAGCTTTTTTGACTTGATCGCCCACAACAGACATTGTTTGCTCACTTTCACGTTGATCCAACGTTTCACCAACACACACAATCGGCGTTAAGTCGTATTGGAATGCAGCAAGTGTTTTTTTGTTAACTGCTTCGTCTGTTTCATTGAACATTTCTCGACGTTCTGAGTGTCCTAAAATCACATACTTCACGCCAAGATCTGCTATCGCTTTCGGGCTTAGTTCTCCAGTGAACGCTCCACTTTCTTCAAAGTGCATGTTTTGAGCACCAATTTCCACATTGTAGTCTTTCGTAATTTCAACTAAACGATCTAAAAACAATGCTGGTGCACATATGACCGAATCTACACGATCTTTGCCAGGAGTGAGTCCGTTTACTTCTTGAGCAAAAGCTTTTGCTTCCTCCATAGTTTTATGCATTTTCCAGTTACCTGCTATAATTGGCTTGCGCATAATTCCCCATCCTTTCAAAAAAGCTTCTTAGCTTTTCATTGTTGGTTTACTTATCGTTAAGGGCTACAACGCCTGGAAGATCTTTACCTTCCATAAATTCAAGAGACGCTCCACCACCTGTTGAAATATGGCTCATTTTATCTGCTAATCCAAACTTTTCAACAGCTGCTGCCGAATCGCCACCACCGATGACAGAATATGTATCTGTCGAGTCTGCTAACGCTTGGCCTACCGCTTTCGTGCCACCTGCATAAGATTCAAGTTCGAACACACCCATTGGTCCGTTCCAAATTACAAGTTTAGACTCTTTTATTACACCACTGTATAATGCTTGTGTTTTTGGTCCGATATCAAGAGCTTCCCAATCTGCTGGAATCTCTTCAATTGAAACTTCTCGTTTGTTTGCTGAATCAGAAAAGTCATCAGCCACAATCGCATCAACTGGTAGATAAAATTTCACGCCTTTTTTCTCTGCTTTTTCCATAAACTGTTTCGCTAAGTCTATTTTATCTTCTTCAAGTAAGGAGTTCCCAATTTCATGACCTTGGGCTTTAACAAATGTGTAAGCAAGTCCGCCACCAATAATTAGGTTATCCACTTTTTCTAATAAGTTGTCAATGACACCAATTTTGTCTTTTACTTTTGCGCCACCGATAATCGCTGTGAATGGACGCTCTGGATTGGATAAAGCTTTTCCTAGAACTTCAAGCTCTTTTTCCATTAAGAAACCTGCAACCGCCGGAATATGTTTCGCAATTCCTTCTGTTGAAGCATGCGCCCTGTGGGCAGCACCAAAAGCATCATTTACATAAAGATCCGCTAAATCAGCAAAGTTCTTTGCTAGCTCAGCATCATTTTTTGTTTCACCAGGGTAGAATCGGACGTTTTCAAGAAGCAGGATATTTCCTTCTTCCATCGTGTCAATTTTCGCCTTCACCTCTTCACCATAAGCTTCATCCGCTTTCTTTACATCTTTTCCAAGATGCTCAGATAGGCGTTTTGCAACAGGTGTTAAGCGAAGTTCTTCGACAACTTGTCCGTTTGGTCGGCCAAGGTGGCTTGCTAAAATGACTTTTGCTCCTTGTTCAGCTAAATGCTGAATCGTTGGTAGAGCCGCACGAATACGCGTTTCATCTGTAATGACACCGTCTTTCATTGGTACATTAAAGTCTACTCGGCAAAATACTCGTTTTCCTTTAACATCTACATCTGTAATACTTTGTTTGTTCATTGCAAAAGGCCTCCTTCTTTAGTTTCGGGCAAATGCCCAATTAAAATGGAAATGGGGAGAGGGAATGTTTCCCTACTCCCCATTCATCCCCTTACATTATAGATGCTTGGCATCACAATATCCAATGATATCCTATTGAATATTACTTTCAATGTTCGATCGAATTAAAGACCTTTTGAAGCGATGTAGTCTACAAGGTCAACAACGCGGTTTGAGTAACCACTTTCGTTGTCATACCAAGATAGAACTTTAACCATGTTATCTTCAAGTACCATAGTAGATAATGCATCAATTGTAGAAGATGCAGCATCACCATTGTAATCACGAGATACAAGTGGCTCTTCGCTGTATGCAAGAATATTTTTAAGATCACCTTCAGAAGCTTCTTTAAATGCTGCATTTACTTCTTCAGCTGTTACATTTTTATCTAGTTCTGCTACTAAGTCAACAACTGATACGTTAGGAGTTGGTACACGCATTGCCATACCATTTAATTTACCTTTTAATTCAGGTAGAACTAATGCAACGGCTTTTGCTGCTCCAGTTGTTGTTGGAATGATTGACTCAGCCGCTGCACGAGCACGACGGTAGTCTTTATGTGGTAGATCTAAAATTTGTTGGTCATTTGTATATGAGTGAACTGTTGTCATCATACCGCGTTTGATACCGAACTTGTCGTTCAATACTTTTGCGAATGGAGCAAGACAGTTAGTAGTACATGATGCATTTGAGATTACATGGTGGTTAGCTGCATCATATTGCTCATGGTTAACACCCATTACGATTGTGATATCTTCTTCAGATGCTGGAGCAGAAATAACAACTTTCTTCGCACCTGCTTCTAAATGTTTCGCAGCGTCTGCACGTTTTGTGAAACGGCCAGTAGATTCAACTACTACGTCTACGCCAAGATCTCCCCAACCAAGTTGAGCAGGGTCACGCTCTGCAATTACTTTTACGCGGCTATCGCCAACGATTAGATAATCACCATCAACTGCTACTTTTGTATTCAATGTTCCGTGAACAGAGTCATATTGTAGAAGGTGTGCTAACATATTTGCATCCGTTAAATCGTTAACAGCTACAACCTCAACATTCGGGTTAGCCATTGCTGCACGGAATACGATTCGTCCAATACGTCCAAAACCATTAATACCAATTTTTACTGTCATGAAAAACTTCCTCCTTTAATAGATAACGCTGTTTTATATATTTCAAAAGGGACTACCCTTTTAAAAGCTCTTTTGCGGCTCCTTCATCCGTTATTAAGACGGTATTGGAAGGGGCACTTTTTAAGTATGATCGAATGGCCTTTGCCTTCGATGTTCCACCTGCTACAGCAAATACATTGGGGATATTAGCCAAATCACGAAGTTGTAGCCCAATTGTTGGTACTTTGTGAACCACTTCTCCTTGTTCGTTAAAGTAATACCCAAAAGCTTCGCCAACAGCTTGTTTAAAAGTGATTTTTTCAATATCTTCTTCATTGGTTCTACGGCGTTTGGCCATCGAGATAGCCTCACCAATTCCATGAAGAACAATATTAGCAGATGTAATTAAATTCATTACCTCACGAATGTCAGGCTCTTTCATCAAAGAGTGATACACTTCTTTACTTACTTGATCAGGCACATACAAGACGCGATGCTTGGCACCTGTCACTTCTGCCATTTGAGCGCAAATGGTATTGGCTTGATTTTTCACATCTTCACCGATGCCACCTCGAGCCGGTACAAACAAAATTTCATTTTCAGAAAATCTTGCTGTCAGCATTTCAGCAACGGTAGCCATTGTCGAGCCACCCGTCACAGCGATGATATTATTTCCTTCTAATCGCTTTTTCATACTTAAAGTGGTTGCTCTTCCCATTTCTTCTTTCACCCATAATGACTCGTCCGACTCACCAGGTACAATGACAACTTCTTGGAGCATAAACTGCTTTTTGATTTTCTGCTCCATTACATTAATTCCAGATATCTCTCGCATTACACCTTCAAGTTCAAGTAATAATGTAAATCCCTCTTCAGTAATGCTCATTCCCTCCGCTTTGATCGCAATGAGATCTTGATTTTTCAAAAAATCGACCTCACTTCTCAAAACGCGCTCGGTTAACCCTAAGGCTCCACTCAAGCTTCTTCTCCCGACCGGTTGTAAAAATCGAATCGATTGAAGAATATGATACCTTTTTTGCATAATCTCTAGCAGGTCAGGTAATAATTGCTTTTGAATATCAATCATCGATTTCATATAAAAGCTCCTTCAAGGTTAATGGTCAACATACGTCCCAGTAAGACATATTGTGTCCCAGTAACGCTAAAAAAATTTATCCCTGCCTCTAATTAGTATTGTATCAGGGTTGTTTTTAATATTCAACTCACTATTTAGCTTGTAAGCGTTTACTAATTGAATAAAAATCGACAAATCCAAATTGCACAATTTCCCCTTGACATTCAACGACTGGTATCATAAGCCCATATTTTTCTGTCCATTCCTCACGGCTTGCAATATCCCGCTCGATTAGGATAAATGGGATCTCTTCTTGGACTAATAATAAAGTCCGTTTCGCCTCTTCACATAAATGGCAGCTTTCTCTTGTGTAAAAAATAATTTCCTTCAATTCTTCTCGCCTCCTTATTCAAGGCTCTTTTCGCATTTATTTATGTTTTTGACATGGAAACAACAATAATCCTTGCGAAAACAACTTTTATGTATATCGTTTTCTTTTCGTAGACGACGGAATCCCGAGTTGGTCTCGGTATTTTGCTACCGTTCTTCTTGAAATGAGAATACCCTTTTCGCTTAGTGTTTGGCAAATCTTTTCATCCGATAACGGTTTTAATTTATTTTCCTCGGTCACAATTGTTTGCACTAACTCTTTCACCTTTCGAACGGACACGTCGGATTGTTCGTCCCCTATTCTCGTCGAAAAAAAGAAATTCAATTCAAAAGTGCCAAAAGGTGTTTGAATGTACTTTCCTCTAACTAAGCGGCTAACGGTTGATTCGTGCACGCCGATATCTTCTGCAATCTGTTTTTGTGAAAGTGGATTGAGTGCTGAAGGACCATCCGTTAAAAATGCACGTTGATGATGAACGATACGATATCCAATAGCTAATAGACTCATATTGCGATGCGCAAGGCCTTGAGAAATCGATTCATAATGGCGCTTTCTATCATCTAAAAACGTCTGAAGCTGCTCATCTTGATCAGCACGATACTCTCGAAAACTAGCATCTTGAAAAGAGATAACGGGTACATTTCTTTCATTAATAATTACTTCGAATTCATCCCCTTTTAGGTTTACCAATAAATCGGGCGTAATATAGTTGATGGCTTGCTCTGAAGCTTTTTTTACAGGATAGAGGTGCAGCTGAGCGATTTCATCTATTGCCGTTTGGATTTCCACGATTGATACTGATAATAACTTCGCTAAAGGACGCCACTTTTCTGCTACAACTAACGAAAATCCTTGTTCAACAATTTTTTTTGCTAAGGATGAACCATTCTTTCGAGAAAGCTGCAAAAGCAAAGATTCTTCAATACTTCTCGCACCAATTCCTGCCGGCTCTAATTTTTGAATTTCTTCAATATAAAAGGAGATTGGCTCCATGGACAAAGGCAGATTATTGAAATCAGTAATCTCAAAAAATCCATTTTCATTGATATACTGAATTAAGACACGGAAATTTCTCAATTCTTCTTTAGAAAACGCTTTCAAATGTAATTGTGAAAAAATCTCTTCTTCTAAGCAAAATGAAACGGGTGCAGCCGTAAGCTCCGTCCAATCTGACGATAAACCCTTCGATTTAGAGCCAGACTCTTCTTTTTTTACAGAAAGAAAGGGATTTTCCAACACTTGGTCTTCAAGAAAGTCTTCTAGCTCAAGTGTAGACATTGACAACAATTCAATAGACTGCCTCAAGCTTGTAGTCATTTTTAGTTTTAGCACTTGAGATTGTATTTGCTTGAGTTCCATCTACTTGCCTCCTATCACTTTTTCACCATTTTCCCATAATTCTGTCTATTTAACAAGCGGTGAAAACCTACAAGAACGACATAAGATGATCCAACCTTCAATCATGAGTCGGCGGTTCATGGAGGTAGGCATCTAACTAACGACCCAAATTTACACTTTCTTATCTTACCAAAAGAATTGACTTCGGTGCATCCCATCGTCTATTTTTGAACAAAACCCATTCTAAAGTGGCTGATTCCATCGATACGTAATTTGAATAGCAACAATGTATACAAAGCCGTAAAAAAAAACCTCTCCCCTTAATAGGGAGAGGTTTTCAGTTATGCCCTCGGAGGGAATCGAACCCCCATTTTAAGAACCGGAATCTTACGTGTGATCCATTACACTACGAGGGCGCAAATATAAGTGGTACGATTTCATATTATAATGGACATCTAGCAATTAAGCAATAGTTTTTCCTAGTTTTAAAAGAGGAAGAAGTGGGTATGATGGAGAATGTTACTGTAGCCTTTATTCAAAGCAAAGCACAATAAATTGTTAAGGCGAAACGTTTGACCTTCATTGACCATCAGTGTATCATTAATTTACATAAGCAAACTACAAGCAGGTACGCCTGCTCATATTAAAAAGGAGGAAATAAGAATGAACTTAATTCCTACAGTTATTGAACAAACAAATCGCGGTGAGCGTGCATACGATATTTATTCACGCCTGTTAAAAGACCGAATCATTATGCTTGGGAGCGCAATCGACGATAATGTAGCCAACTCCATTGTCTCACAATTGTTATTCTTAGAGGCTGAAAACCCAGAGAAAGATATCTCTATCTACATTAACTCTCCAGGTGGTAGTATCACTGCCGGAATGGCGATTTATGACACGATGCAATTTATTAAGCCTAAAGTGCAAACAATTTGTATCGGTATGGCAGCCTCTATGGGAGCCTTCTTATTAGCTGCAGGTGAAAAAGGACATCGCTATGCTTTACCGAATAGTGAAGTTATGATTCATCAACCACTTGGCGGTGCCCAAGGTCAAGCAACAGAAATTGAAATTGCCGCAAAGCGCATTTTATTCTTACGTGAAAAATTAAATGGCATTCTTGCTGAACGTACAGGTCAAGATCTTGAGGTCATCAGCCGTGACACAGATCGCGATAACTTTATGACAGCAGAACGTGCTTTAGAGTATGGTTTAATTGATAAAATCATGACACGCCACGATATATCGAAATAAGTACTTTTTTTAACGCTCTGATCAAATGCTTTGTAGCTCTTGGCACTAAGAAAACACAAGTAGTAAGAGTATTTCGGATAATTTCCTAATGAAGAGTCTTTCATTTTTTCGGTATCCAAGTTTATAGACTGATTCGAAAATAGCTTTTTTCAAAATTCATCTCCCATTCTTCCGGAGGTGAATTTTTTTGAGAGGACCTTTTTGCATTATGTTGCGGTATTGAATTTATTTATTCCCAGAAACGTTCATTGTACCAGTAGTACAGTGCAAAACACCGAAACAATGCCCGAAATCATTCTTTTAGGGGCTGCAAGACTAGGTCGAAAAATATGAAAATAAAAAACAGCCGCGACGAGCTGTTTTTTTGTTTTATTAGACTTCCTTTATTACGAATTCACTTAGCGCGTTGATGGCTTCATTTTCGTCATTTCCATCGGCAATCAGTGAAACGGTCGCCCCGGAGCTAATCGCTAAGCTCATAAGCCCCATAATACTCTTGGCGTTAACTTTTTTTCCGTCTTTTTCTAAAAAAACTTCAGATGAAAAACGGTTTGCTTCTTGTACAAAAAGAGCTGCTGGTCTCGCTTGCAAGCCCGTTTTTAGCTTAACTTCTATTTTTTTCTCAACCATGTCACTTTTCTCCCCTTTATATTTTTCATGTTTTTTGTGATACAGATTCACCTGCACGAAGACGATCCGCTATTTGATCAATCTTTCGTAATCGGTGGTTTACTCCCGACTTACTCACCGTTCCTCCTGACACCATCTCACCTAACTCTTTTAATGTAACATCTTGATAGGCCACCCGGAGCTCAGCGATTTCTCTTAATTTATCTGGGAGAATATTTAGACCGACCACTGCTTCAATAAAGCGAATATTTTCCACTTGTCGTAGAGCCGCTCCAATTGTTTTATTTAAATTGGCTGTTTCGCAGTTCACTAGGCGGTTGACAGAATTACGCATATCACGAACAATCCGAACGTCCTCAAATCGCATCAACGCATTATGCGCGCCAATTACATTTAAGAGTTCCGTGATTTTTTCTGCCTCTTTTAAATAAGTAATGAAGCCTTTTTTCCGCTCTAACGTTTTACTGTTTAAACCAAATATATTCATTAAATCTGATAGAGCTTGATTATGCTCTTCATAAAGTGAAAAAATCTCTAAGTGATAGGAAGATGTTTCTGGATTGTTCACGGAGCCGCCAGCTAAAAATGCTCCTCGTAAATAACTTCGTTTGCAGCACTTTTTCTTTATAAGTTCAGGCGAAATATTATAAACAAACGTAAATCCTTCTGCTAAGATCATTAAATCTTCTAAAATTTGTTTAGCACCCTCATTTAAACGGACAATATACACATTGTTTTTCTTTAAGCGCATTTTTTTCCGTACCAATAATTCAACGGGAGCTTGATAAATCTTTTTAATCAATGTGTAAATCCGTCTAGCAATCGCTGCATTTTCTGTTTGAATATTAACAATGAGCATACGATTCGAAAAGGAAAGGGAGCCATTCATGCGAATTAATGCAGATAATTCGGCTTTTGCACAACAATGTTTCATTTCTATATTCGTTAATTCTTTCTTCGTTTCAGATGCAAACGACATACCCTTCACCTCCTGGTACAAACGGTTGCACATAGTAACCCTATAGGATAGTCTACTATTTAATTATGCTTCTCGTCCTCTAATAATGTGTAGATAATCTTCGCTACTTCATCTGTATTGTGTCGAATATACTCTCCTTCATATGAAAGGATATTCTTATATAGCACGTCTAGACCTAATTCTTTCAAGCGATCTATATCATACACGACTGGTTTAGCGAGCTCTTCCTTGTATTTCATCTGAACTTCTAACGGAACCTCTTCATTATTCACTAATATTATATCAATAAACTGAGAGTTCATGTGATGATAAATCGCTTTCACATGATCACTTGCGGTAAAATCAAGGGTTTCACCTGCTTGTGTCATAATATTACATATATACACTTTCTTCGCCTTGGCCTTGCTAACCTCTTCTCCTATTTGCGGGACAAGTAAATTAGGTAAAATACTAGTGTACAAACTTCCTGGTCCAATGATAATTAGGTCTGCTTCTCGAATAGCCGTTATCGTTTCAGGTAAAGGGTCTGTTTTTTCTGGTGTTAAAAAAACCTTTTTGATTTTCTTTCCTGAGTAAGGAATTTTTGATTCTCCTGAAACAATCGAACCATCTTCCATTTCGGCATGAAGAACTACACTTTGATTCGCTGCAGGTAGCACTTTACCTCTTACATTTAAGACACGGCTCATTTCTTGAATGGCATGAACAAAATCTCCAGAGATAGAGGTTAATGCGGCAATTATTAAATTCCCTAGTGAATGACCTGTCAATTCATTTGTCGTTTGAAACCGGTGTTGAAATAGCTGTTCAATGAGTGGCTCTACGTCGGATAATGCAGCTAACACATTGCGAACATCTCCCGGTGGAGGGATATCTAGATCATTCCGGAGACGACCTGAACTCCCTCCATCATCCGCTACAGTCACAATCGCTGTAATATCTAACGGGTATTTCTTCAATCCCCTCAATAGGACAGGTAGCCCTGTGCCACCACCTAGAATGACAATTTTTCGTTGATCAGGAATTATCATGTTGTATTTTCCTTTCTCCTCTCAACATCACGATGGAATACTTCTGTTTGATAATCTTCGCCAAAATACTTCGAGAAATGCTCGGCTAGCGCGACTGATCGATGCTGTCCACCGGTACAGCCAATCGCAATGACCAACTGACTTTTTCCTTCGCGTTTATAGTGAGGAAGCATAAACGTAAGTAAATCTGCTGTTTTTTCAATAAACTTCTGAGTTTCATTCCATTTTAAAACATAGGTTGAGACATCTTCATCTAAACCTGTTTTTGGTCTCATACTATCAATATAGTGAGGATTCGGTAAAAAACGGACATCAAATACAAGGTCAGCATCAATCGGTATTCCGTGTTTAAAACCAAATGACATCACATTGACCGTAAAAATCGATTGCTGATTCGCAGAAAACTCGGTTAAGATTTTTTCTCTTAACTCTCGCGGATTCATGCTTCCTGTATGATAAATCATTTGCGCGCGCCCTTTTAGCTCCTCTAACAATTCACGTTCTTGTTTGATTCCCTCTAGGGGTAAGCCTGTAGGAGCAAGCGGATGATTTCGTCTTGTTTCTTTGTATCTTCTCACCAAGGCTTCATCATCTGCATCTAAATAAAGAATATGCGGTGTAATCCAAGACGTTTCTGCAAGATTATCCAATCCCTTTAATAAATGCTCAAAGAACTCTCGTCCACGTAAGTCCATCACGAGTGCGACTTTATTCATTTTACTTCCAGACTCTTTCATTAGCTCTAGAAATTTCGGTAATAGGGTTGGAGGTAGGTTATCTACACAAAAGAAGCCCAAATCCTCAAAACTTTGAATTGCAACTGTTTTACCAGCCCCCGACATCCCTGTAATAATCACTAATTGCACATCACTTATTGATCCCGTACTCATGACAATCCCCCGTTTCTTTTAACTCGGATCTAACCGATAAGAAAGCAATTTAAAATCAGGTGTATACGTAAACGTTCCATAAATAATGCCTTGGCCGTGAATCATATAATCCAAAATATGATAATCACCTTCTGCCATAGGCAAATCCTTTAGGCTTCCAAACGGATGCCAACCAATTTGCCCTTCATCGGTCTGTTTTAGATTGACTCCATCCCCATCTTCGGCAAAAAACGTAAACATCATCCATTCTGATACTAGTTGTTCTCCATCTTTAATAATAAATGTAAAAATACCCTTGAGAACGGGTGAACGAAGATAAATTCCTGTTTCTTCTCGGTATTCACGGATAACCGCATCTCTCACCGATTCACCTGGCTCCATCTTGCCTCCTGGAGCAACCCACCAGCCTCTTCTTGGTTTTTTCAGTAATAATACTTGGTCATCTTTTAGGTATAAACAATTCGTCACACGTTGCAACATAATCACCTCGATGCTTCTGTCATTCGAAAGCCTTTATCGTTCCTTATATTATACTATTTTTAGAAAACACTCACAATGGATAAGAACGACAAGCGAAATGGCGACAAAATTAGACAAAGGCAAAAAAAATAGACACAGGATTCTCCTGTGTCTTCTACGGGATTTATTTCTTAAAGGGGGTCAATTTCTTACTCTTATATTACCCCATCATTGTTTCACTACTGTTACAACCTGTTTAAAACAGCATTACGCTTTTATTAAGTTGTCCTCGCAATATTCGACAACCACTATAGCGTTGTCGAATATTGTCTAGTTGATTATATTTTCAACTTTTCTTTAAGTTCTTCAATATAATGTTGAACACTTTGCGCAGCAATACTTCCATCACCGGTCGCCGTCACAATTTGACGTAACGTTTTTTCCCGGACATCCCCCGCTGCAAAAATTCCGTCTACTTTTGTTTCCATGCGTCCATTTGTTTCAATATATCCAAACTCGTTCGTAATCCCTAAATTAATAAACGGTTTGGTTAATGGGTCCATGCCAATGTAAATGAAGACACCTTGAGCTGGAAATTCTGTTTTCTCCCCATTTTCAGTAGACACAAGCGTGACGCTGCCAACTTTTCCGTCTTTATCATTGATTTCTTGAATTGTATGATTCCAAATGAAGTCGATTTTATCATTTTGGAACGCGCGATCTTGCAAGATTTTCTGTGCACGAAGTTCGTCACGACGGTGAACAATGGTGACTTTGTTAGCAAAACGCGTTAAATACACGCCTTCTTCGACAGCAGAATCTCCTCCACCAATGACAACCAAGTCTTTACCTTTAAAGAACGCACCATCACAAACGGCACAATACGATACGCCTCGCCCACCAAGTTCTTTTTCACCTGGTACACCAATTTTTTTGTACTCTGCTCCGGTTGTGATAATTACTGCATGAGCTTTGTATTCTTTTGAACCTGCTTTGACGAGCTTATACTCTTCCCCATCAACAATTTCTTTTATGTCCCCGTAGGCATATTCAGCTCCGAATTTTTTCGCATGTTCAAACATTTTATTCGAAAGATCCGGACCTAAAATATGATCAAAACCTGGATAATTCTCGACATCCTCAGTGTTAGCCATTTGGCCACCTGGAATACCTCGCTCAATCATCAAAGTAGAAAGATTTGCACGAGATGTATATACTGCAGCGGTCATCCCCGCCGGACCCGCACCGATAATAATGACATCATAAATGTTCTCTTCAGTCACGACACATCACTCCTTTTGTCCTAATTCGATAGCCTTGTATCGTTATAGTAGTAGTATTTCCTATCTATTCTTATCCTATAAAAAACGAGCATATTCGTCCACGAATATGCTCAAATCAAGTATTTATTAACAATCTTAGTATATTTAGCTAATGTAGCAGGTGATATTCCGTATTTTTCTGAAACCTCTTTTTGAGTTGTTGCTTCCGAACGAAGCTTAAGCCAAATATATTCTGTTGCGGCAGCGAAAGCACGGGCATTTGTAAACGACTCTCCACCATTCAAACCATTTATCCCAATCGTAAACCATAATAAATATAAACCCGATGAAACAGGATCAACCGGTTGATAATATTTGTACAAATAAAGAGCTGTTTCTTGCAGTTTACAAATACGGGCATCGGGTTCAAAAGCCGAAGATTTCTCTTTCTGAAGAATCTCTGCTAAATACAATTTCTCTAACAAGTTGAACTCTGATATATTAGTGAAATTAGGGTGAGATAACATCTGCTTCTGCTTATCACTTACAGACAGTAAAAATAAGCCAAATATTCGCTCCTCTTGGTGTTTACTTTTTAGTTTTTTTAATAGTGAAGGAATATGGTTTTCAAACCCTTCAACCGTTTCATTCTGGTCGATCCAAGGTTCTTCCCCTTCTTTTTCCGGACTTTCAAGCAACACTTTTTTCCATGCATTTCGAGCAGATTCTTCATGACCGGTAAAGTACGCTGCTTTTGCCAACCAGTAGTAAAAGCCGGTTTCTGTATCATAGCCTTGCTTTTGTAAATTTTTTAACCATTGATAGGCTAACTCGAATTTTCCGATTAATGCAAACGTTGCCCCCAATTTGAAGCGATGCTCAAAAGCAATTGGACGAACCTTCTCAAGACCTTTAACAATCTCAGTCAATTTTGTTTGCTCTTGTTGATAGAAATGAAACACTGCTAGGTTGCAAAGAGCATGTAAATTTCCTGGGTTTTCCTCTAACACTTTTTCCAGGATTTCTTTTGCTTTTTCCAATTCCCCTAAATAAAAATGTGCTAAAGCTAGGTTATTGTAAGCGGACCAAAACTCTGGAAACTCTTCAATGACTTCTTCTAAAAGCGCTATAGCTTTTTGGAAATTTCCTGATTCTAAAAGCTTTCTTGCTTCATCTTGCTTTGAGATTAGCTCGTCTTGTTCATAAAGTGTCTCTAACGACTCATCTGAATCGAGTTCTAGTAAATCTAATAAATCTTCGGCATCTTCATTAAATTCACCGATTTTATCATGCTCTAAGTATTGGGTCACATGCGTATATGCTTCCTTAAACAAACCTAAATGAGCATAATTATTCGATAAAAAATAATGACATTCAGTCATATGAGGATCCAGTTCTTCTACAATGACGTGAAGAAGTTCGTTTGACTGTTGGTAATCGCCAAGTTCTGTTTTCACGATGGCTAATTGGCATGCAATCATTGGTTCAAGTGGCTCTAGTTGAAAGGCCCGCTCTAAATATTTTGATGACTTTTGGAGCTCTTGACGATGGTACGCCTTTACTCCCTTATTAAAATAGTATTCTCCTGTTGGAACAAAAGAGACTAGTTTCCCTCTTTCTTTTTGTGCTCTTAAGCCTTTTCTCATGTATTTCCTCCGAACGTATTATTAACTACAGTAGTATACCATATCTAGTATGTTTGCTAAACATCTGTTGGAAGAAATTTATTGGAAATCCTCAAGGTAGCTAGAGAGGGGCTCAGTAACAAAAGACGAAAAGATGCCCCGAAAGAACGCTTTTTACAGGTTATTATCTGGTTCGTAAAGCAACAAATTTTACGAAGTTAGCCGTAAAAAAAGAACCGCATGTATGCGATTCGCCATTTTATTTCTTCTGACGTTCTGCTAATACATTCAGCACGTCTTGAAACGGTAATTTTTGCTCTTGAAGTAGGACTAGAAGGTGATAGAGGAGATCGGCTGTCTCCCATGTTAATTCTTCCTTATCTCGATTCTTTGCCGCAATAATGACTTCTGCACTCTCTTCGCCGACTTTTTTCAAAATCTTATCAAGTCCTTCTGAAAATAAATACGTTGTATAGGCTCCTGCAGGCATGTTTTGCTCTCGCTCTGAAATAAGCTGTTGCAGCGTCTCTAAAATGTTGTTTTCTTCCGGCTGTTCTCCCTCGCACTCATCTCTCTGATAAAAGGAGGGAGTAAAACAACTGACTTCGCCTGTATGGCAAGCTGGTCCTTCTGGTTTTACTAAGGCTAAAATCGCATCCTTATCACAATCAAAGCGAAGCTCGACAATGGATTGTGTGTTTCCGCTACTAGCTCCTTTATGCCAAAGCTCGGCTCTTGATCTACTATAGAACCAAGTTTCACCGGAATCAATAGACCTCCGCAATGACTCCTTCGACATATATGCCAGGGTAAGTACCTCTTTGGTTTTAGCATCCTGCACAATCGCCGGGACAAGTCCTTTTTCATCAAAGACGATGTCCTTCACAAAATCTGAATCTATTTTCATCGTACAACAACTCCTTTTGTTTTCAAAAAACGCTTCACCTCTTGAACACTCGTTTCTTCATAGTGGAAAATGGAGGCTGCTAAGGCTGCGTCTGCCTTGCCACTGGTAAAGGCGTGGAAAAAATCAGCTGCACTTCCCGCTCCTCCAGAAGCAATGACTGGAACCGAGACCGCTTCACTGATGGCTTTTGTCAATGCGAGATTATATCCATTTTTTCCGCCGTCGGTATCCATGCTGGTTAGTAAGATTTCTCCCGCTCCACGATTAACAGCTTCCCTTGCCCATTCGACAGCTGAATAGTCCGTTGGTGTGCGACCCCCATGTGTGTGTACACGCCAGCCAAGCTTGTCGTCTTGCTTGGCATCAATCGCAACGACGATGCATTGAGAACCAAAATACCTGGCTCCCTCAGTAATTAACTCCGGCCTTAAAACTGCGGCTGTATTTAAGGACACCTTATCTGCACCTGAACGAAGAATTTCTTTCATATCACTTACTGAATGAATACCTCCACCAACGGTAAAAGGGATGGCGAGTTCTGAGGCAACAGCTTTCACCACATTAACCATCGTTTTTCTGCCTTCATGTGTAGCAGATATATCTAAGAAGACTAGTTCGTCTGCTCCTTGTTTATCGTAAATTTTCGCTAACTCAACAGGATCCCCTGCATCGCGTAGCTCGACAAATTGAATGCCTTTTACGACCCTTCCCTCTTTAACGTCTAAACATGGAATAATTCGTTTTGTTAGCATGTAGTGACCTCGATGGCATCTCGCAAAGAAAATCGCTTCTCATAGAGTGCTTTTCCCACAATAGCCCCTTGTATGTTTGACTTCATCCCCAATTCCTTGAGATCGGCTAGTGAACTTACTCCGCCTGAAGCAATGACCTGTTTCCCGGTTACTTCACCAAGCTTTGCTACTGCCTCAATATTTGGCCCTGAAAGCATCCCGTCTGTTGCAATGTCTGTAAAAATAAACGTTTCCGCCCCTGCTTCTACTAACTCCTGGGCTAAATCAATCGCCGTTAGCTCAGAGGTCTCTTGCCAACCTTGGGTAGCCACATAGCCATCTTTCGCATCCAGACCGATGACAATTTGATCTCCGTAATTGACTAACCATTCTTTCACTAACGATCGATGCGATACAGCTAGGCTACCGATAATCACACGCTTCACACCATTATCTAAGTAGTAGCGAAGGTCGGCCTCTGAACGAATTCCCCCTCCTACTTGAACGGAAACGTTTAACGTATTCGCCACCTGGCAAACAAAATCGCGATGAATGGTGTCGCCATCTTTTGCACCGTCCAGGTCAACCATATGTATCCACTGAGCTCCGTTTTTCACAAAGTGCTCTGCTCTCTCTAAAATATCGCCGTAAATCGTTTCTTTTTGGTAATCCCCCTGCTGAAGGCGAACACATTTGCCACCAAGCATGTCAATAGCTGGATAGATCGTCAAACTCATGCGATCACAATTCCTTTCTGGACCAGTTCCGTAAAGTTTTGCAATAATCTCATGCCGAGAGACCCACTTTTCTCCGGATGAAATTGCATCCCGATAATATTTTCTTTTCCTACGATTGCAGGAATTTCTACATGATAGCTGCAAGAAGCCAGAAGTTCTTTGGGAGCAAATTCCGTTACATAATACGAGTGAACAAAATACACATGCTGTTGTGGTAACTTGTTTATGAGTGGGGAAAAACCATTATAGCGAAGAAGGTTCCACCCCATATGAGGAACCTTTACCTCCCCCTTAGGAATGTGCCTTACTTTTCCTTTTAAAAGAGAAAGACCCGTTGTATGTCCATTCTCCTCACTTTCTTCATATAAAAGTTGCATCCCAAGACAAATCCCTAAAACGGGTTTCCCAGAAGCAGAGTAGTTTTTTAGCAAACGATCTATTTTCTTTTCTTGCAATAACTTCATCGCATCTTTAAAGCTGCCGACACCTGGTAATATAAGTCCATCTGCTTGCTGTAATTCCTCTACTGATTCAGAAAGAAAATAAGGAATATTCAAGCGGTGCAAAGCTTTGCTGACCGAAAAAAGATTTCCCATTCCATAGTCAATAATCCCAATCATTTATAATATCCCTTTCGTCGAGGGAATCCCTGTTACTCTTGGATCAATCGTCGTCGCCTCATCTAACGCTCGGGCAATTGCTTTGAAGATGGCTTCGATGATATGATGCGTATTTTGACCGTAGTGGACAATCACATGCAAGTTCATGCGCGCTTCAAGTGCAAGTTTCCATAGAAATTCATGAACTAACTCGGTATCAAACGTACCCAACTTTTGGCTTGGAAAAGATGCTCTCATTTCTAAATGGGGACGATTGCTTACATCTACCACCACTTGTGCTAGTGCCTCATCCATCGGGACAAAGGCACTCCCATAGCGCTTAATTCCCTTTTTAGATCCTAAGGCTTCTTTTAGGGCTTGTCCAAGGCAAATTCCAATATCCTCCGTAGTATGATGATCATCCACATCGGTATCTCCTTGGGCATTCAGGGTCAAGTTAAAGTGACCGTGCTTTGTGAATAGCTCCAACATATGAGTCATAAAAGGGACATTCGTATTTATTTCGGCCTTCCCTTCTCCATCAACCGCAAATCCTAGAGATATATTCGTTTCAAAAGTTTGTCGGTTAATCGTTGCGTTCCTTTCAACTATCCCTTCCATCATATGTCCCCCTATTTCAAATTTCTGATTTCCACTGCTCTAGCATGTGCTTCTAGTCCTTCTAAGCGCGCAAATGAGGCGATTTTTTTACCGTTTTGTTTCAGAGCTGCTTCACTATATTGAATAATGCTTGATTTTTTCACAAAATCATCCACTGAAAGAGGACTAGAAAAGCGGGCTGTCCCGTTTGTCGGAAGAACGTGATTGGGACCAGCGAAATAATCGCCAATTGGTTCTGAACTGTAGGGCCCGATAAAAATTGCTCCAGCATGACGAATTTGCATGGCCGTTTCGAAGGCATTTTTCGTTATCACTTCAACATGCTCTGGTGCTAGTTTATTCACAATTTGAATGCTCTCAATACTATCTCTCGTCACATAAATCCGTCCATGGTGCTCTAACGCTTTTTCGGCAATTTCTTTCCGGGGAAGCGTGGCGAGTTGTTTTTCTAATTCCGTTTTCACATTTTCAGCCAGACTTTCAGAAGAAGTTACCAAAATTGCACTGGCTCGTTCATCATGCTCCGCTTGTGAGAGTAAGTCAGCCGCAATCTGAGCCGCCTCACCGCTTTCATCCGCTACTACCACGATTTCACTGGGACCGGCAATCATATCGATATCCACCATCCCAAAAACGGATTTTTTCGCTAACGCAACATAGATATTTCCCGGTCCAACAATTTTATCAACCGGTTGAATGGACTCGGTTCCATAGGCTAATGCCGCAATCGCATGGGCGCCACCTAGCTTATAAATTTCATGAACACCCGCAATCTTGGCTGCTGCTAAAACACCGGCTGGAATGTTGCCATCTTTCTTAGGTGGTGAAACCATCACAATCCGCTCGACTTTGGCTACTTTTGCCGGCATCACATTCATCAAAACAGAAGAAGGGTAAGCAGCTGTCCCCCCTGGCACATAGACACCTACTGAATCGAGCGGGGTCACTTTTTGACCGAGCAACGTGCCTTCGTCATCTGTTGTAAACCACGATTGTGAGGTTTGTTTTTCGTGAAAATTGTATATATTTTGAGCCGCCTCTTCTAGGATGTTAATCATGTCAGAATCCAGCGACCTAAATGCTCGTTCAATCTCCGCTTCGGTTACACGAAATTCTGCTAATTGGACCGAATCAAATTTTTCTGTAAAGGAATAAAGCGCTGCATCTCCAGCGACTTTTACTTTGTCTATGATTCTATTAACCTCTTGTTGTTGCTGAGCGGTTCCACTTTCAACTGAACGTTTCAGCGATGCTGTTATCGTTGCTTTTTCAATCCTCATGCCCTCCCCCCGTTTCTCCAATGACATTACATAATCGTTGTACCAAAGCGGATATTTGCGCAGATTTGGTGCGATAGCTAACGGTGTTTACAATGAGTCTAGAAGTTATATGGGCGATTTTTTCATATTCAATTAATCCATTTGCTTGGAGTGTTTGTCCGCTTGATACGATATCCACTATTCGGTCAGCTAACCCAATAAGCGGAGCGAGCTCAATGGAGCCATTTAGTTTAATTACTTCCACTTGTTCTCCTTGTTCACGAAAAAATGAGGAAGCTACATTCGGATATTTCGTCGCTATTTTTGGCGCAACTTCATTCATAATCGTGTCTGGAAGTCCCGCAACCGCTAGATAGCATTCACTTATATGCAAATCGAGTAACTCATATACATTTCGTTCTTCTTCTAAGAGCACATCTTTTCCTGCAACCCCAAGATCAGCCACACCATATTCTACATAGGTAGGAACATCCATAGGTTTTGCTAAGATAAACTGTAGATTTTCTTCATCTACATCTATAATCAACTTTCGTGAATCCTCGAATGCGGGTGGAAGCTTGTATCCCGCTAAGTCGAGTAATTTGACTGCTTCATTAAAAATTCTTCCCTTTGGCATGGCAATGGTTAGCATCTATTACTACCCTCTCCGTTTAAAAAATACACTTGTTGATAGGATGTTATAAATTTCCCAACATCCTCTACCCCGTTCATATCCTGCATGACCACATTCACACCTATTGCCCGTTTTTCGCGAACGAATTGAAGGGCTTCCTTTCTCCATCCCTCTTGAAACAGAACAAGCTCACATTCGTTTACAGGTTGGATCGTTCCTTCAAGTGCTTGCAGAAGATAGTTCATTGAGATCGCAAAACCTGTTGCTGCAACCGTTTTTCCGAATTTAGTGAGTAAATGATCATAACGCCCTCCATTTCCAATCGGAAAACCGACAGAATTGGCAGATACCTCAAACACTAGACCTGTATAATAGCTCATATGGCTAACTTGACCAAGATCAATTTTTATTGAGGTTGCCACACCATATTCGTCTAACTGCTCCCATAACAAGGATAATTCATCTAATGCGTTTCTGGCTTCTTCTGAACAAACTAGATCATAAGCTATTTGTAAGCAATCATTTTTACCAGTAAGGGATAAAAGTTTGGAAAGTCGATGCTTATCTAGGGATGAGAGCGATAATGACTGGACGTATGTTTCGAACCCTACATAGTTTTTATCAAAAAGAAAACGTTGCAACTCGTGTACCTGCGAGTCATTTCCCAACACTTCATTCAAAAGAGATTGAACAAAACCAATATGCCCAATCGATACTATAAACGAGTCTAATTGCAGGCCATTCAAGGAAGAAATCATAAGAGCGATTACTTCCGCATCCGCGCTGATTGTTCCATCACCAATGCATTCAATTCCTAATTGCTCAAATTCTGCTGCTTTCCCACCTTCTCTTTGCTGCGCTCGATACACCTTTGAATGATAGGCAAGTCGGAGGGGATTACGCGTACTTAAGAGCTTAGATGCAGCCACTCTTGCGATCGGGGCTGTCATATCTGGACGTAATACGAGGGTGTTTCCCTCTTGATCTAATAGTTTAAATAACTGTTCTTCTTGTATCGCCGAGGCCATCCCAACTGTATTGTAATACTCCAAGGCAGGGGTTTCTAAAAAGGAATATCCCCATAAAGTCCATTCTTTCTCCATCTCTTCTTTGATCATTTTTATTTTTTTATATGTAATTGGAAAGGTGTCTCTCATTCCAAGTGGTTTTTCAAACATAAATATTTTTGTCATCTTTCGTCTCCTTTCATCCCATTCAAACCGGTGTTTTAATACCTAACATGAATTAAATAATCGATCCTTGCTGATGAAGAATCCCTTTGATGGATGTATCAAGTAATATTAAATTATCAAATTACTTTATCTCGCTAATATACTACCAAGTTAAAGTTAACTGTAGTTTAACGTGCATTTTACCTTACGTCAACTGTTAACTGGACATCATTCAACACATACAGACAGCTTCATTTATTTACAAATAGGAAGGTGGCAAAAGTTCTATGGAAGATAATATGAAGGATTTATTTCCCTAGTTTGTTCCTTTGCCAAAACTGCCTAATAAAATTATCGTATGCATTGTGGCTATTACATCTGATTTTTGATTAAATCCTCCATTTCACAGTTTGTTTCCCTCAAAATTAGACGAAATGATGCCACGAAACAAAGCTATTCAATCATGATAAACTGATACGAAAAGCAACAAACTTTACGAAAATAGACTTAAAAAAAGCCTGCACCCAATGGTAGCAGACTTCACGAAATACTATTCATTTCTCCATAAATGCGATCATCTTTCCAACGTTCTTTTAACTCCTCTTTGCTATAAATGATTTTCATCGGGTTCCCTCCGACAAACGAACCCTCAGGAACATCTTGATGCACCAGCGTACCCGCAGAGACAATCGCTCCATCTCCTATTTTCACACCCGGCAATATTGTGCAATTGGCTCCAATCATAACCTCACTGCCAATGTCCACTTCACCCAAACGATATTCCTTGATTAAATATTCATGCGCGAGGATAGTGGTATTATAGCCGATGACCGTGTTTCGACCGACAGAAATTTTTTCTGGGAACATGACATCGAGCATCACCATTAAGGCAAATGAGGTTTGCTTCCCTATTTTCATGTGTAGAAACGTACGATACATCCAGTTTTTCATCCCCAAAAAAGGGGTGTATCGCGCCAGTTGAATGACCGCAAAGTTTTTTACAACCTTGATAAACGGTACCGTCTTATACACATGCCAGAGCGAATTAGCTCCCTGAACTTCGTAGCGCGTGGTACGCCTCATTCTCACTTCACCCCTAATAAATCTAATAAATCGGGCATTTCCTCTAAAATATAATCTGGGTGATAGTCTTCTAAGTAGCCTCTCCCTTTTGCTGACCATGCAACACCAATGGATGTGGTGTTCGCATTTTTGCCCGCTAATATATCATGATGATTATCACCAATCATACAAGCTTCCTCCGGGAGTGATCCTAATGCTTCTAGTGCCTTATAAAGAGGCTCTGGATCTGGTTTTGCATTCGTTACATCGTCTAAAGCAATAATCACATCAAAATACGGTCTTAGATTCATAAGTTCTAATCCCTTGATTACTACTGAGCGAATTTTCGTCGATACGATTGCCAATTTATAGCCCAATTCATGAAGAGCAACAACCGTTTCCTTTACACCACTGAATTCTTTCACCAGCTTGTCATGATGCTCTAAGTTATACGCCCGGTACCGCTTGACCATTTCTTCGACCTGATCCGGTGCCACTTTTTCAAAACTTTCCTCTAACGGTGGTCCAATAAATGTCAGCACATCTTCTCGTTGATAATCATTGGGAAAATAATAGTTCAACGTATGAAGAAACGAAGAGATGATTAATTCATTTGTATCAATCAGCGTTCCATCTAAATCAAATAATATGGTGTTTATGTTTTTCATGTTAGCGTAAATTCCTTTCCATTAGACACTTCTTTTTTCTTCCACGCTCTCCCTATGGCCCAGGTTAAGATAATAGCCGTTCCGAGTCGAATCAATAATAGAGGCCACACCGGTATTCCAAGTGGAAGGAAAATAAGCGTATCCTCTACAACTGCATGACACCCTACTAGAAAAATAAACGCCAATGTGACGTCTCGCTTACTCACTCCATCCTCTTTCACGGCTTGAATCATCACACCCGCTCCATAAGCCAAGCCAAACAGTAATCCCGCAGCCAAAGTAGTGGAAGTATTTTCATTCATTCCTAGCCTTCTCGTAAACGGAGCTAATAACGCAGAGAATTTTTGTAGCCATTGTAAATCTTTCAAAAATTGAATACCGATCATCAATGGAATCACAATTAGAGCTAACTGCAATACCCCGAAGGTTGCTTTTTGCAAAGCCATCGCGGCAATCATTGCCCAGCTGCCAACATCTGCTTGAACAGAAGGCATAAACCCATATTGAGCGAGTTCACTCCCTCCGTCCCATACGAGATGAAGAACTACAGCAGAAAAGAGAGCTAAGCCAATCCGGACAAGGAGTATAATCCAAAGCCTGACCCCTACCTTAACGGCGACACTCGATTCGATCAGTAAATTATGGGAAAAGGACAACATCATCGCAACGATAAAGACTTCTTTTACCGTTAAGTCAAGCGATAGAATTCCTCCAATCGCCGCATATAAATTCAAAAAATTACCTAATACAAGCGGGATAGCCGCATCTCCTGATAAACCAAACCAACTCATAAATGGTGAAATCCACTCAATCAACCATGGTAGTAGCGGAGTGTATTGCACAAGTGTCACCAATAAAGTGGTAGGGAAAATAATTTTCCCTAACGTCCAGGTCGTGGTGAGCCCTACTTTTGTCCCCTTTACTAATGATCCCATCATCCATTTCTCTCCTTTAGACATTTACCTCATCGTACCGTACCGATAACTTTCCGGTTTGACGACGATAAATCCAAACAGCAACTGCCCCGACAATCAACGCAATTGAGATCACTTCTGCCATTCGTAAACTCTCTGTCAGCATTAAGCTGTCTGTTCGTAATCCTTCTATAAAGAATCGACCGACAGAATACCAAATCACATACGATAAAAAGATGGTCCCTCTTCCAGGATTCATTCGTCTGATGATAACAAGTAGAATAATCCCCGCCAAATTCCACAGGGACTCATACAGAAAGGTAGGATGATAATAAACCCCGTCTATGTACATTTGGTTTACAATCCAATCTGGTAAAAACAATCCTTCTAAAAACGCTCTTGTTACCGGTCCACCATGAGCTTCTTGATTCATAAAATTTCCCCAGCGGCCTATTGCTTGTCCGACAAGCAAGCTCGGTGCAGCAATATCCGCTAACACCCAAAACGAGATTTTTTTTAATTTGGCGAACACTATCGTTGTAACGACAGCCCCAATTAAGGCTCCGTGAATCGCAATTCCACCAGTCCAAATTTGAATGATTTTTTCAGGATACACCGAATAGTACTCCCACTGAAAAATCACATAATAAATACGTGCCGAGATGATAGAAGCTGGAATGGCCCAAATCAGTAAATCGGCAAATAAATCCGGATTTAGCCCTAATCTCTTTGTTTCTCGAATTGCCAAATATAATGCTAAAATTATTCCTAGTCCAATAAGAATGCCGTACCACCTTACTTGAATGGCACCTAAATCTAGCGCAATTGGATTAATCGGTTCCATTTTTTTCACTCCTTTTCTTAATAGTCTTCGTGATCATCTTGTTCCCCTGAGGTGATCGCTCCCGATAAACGTTCTTGGAATTGCTCGGCTGCGTTTACGCCCATTCTTTTCAAGCGGAAATTCATGGCTGCCACTTCAATAATCACGGCTAAATTTCGCCCGGGTCGAACTGGTACCGTTAATTTTGTTACATCTGTATCGATAATTCTCATCGTTTCCTCTTCTAAACCTAAACGATCATAATGCTTGGACTTATCCCAAATTTCTAGATTAATGACCAGTGTGATTCGTTTATACGTACGAACAGCACCTGCTCCAAATAGAGTCATCACATTAATAATCCCTAGCCCCCGAATTTCAAGTAAATGTTCAATTAATTCAGGTGACCCTCCAATCAGGGTATCCGTATCCTCTTGACGAATTTCTACACAGTCATCTGCGACTAAACGATGTCCGCGTTTGACAAGTTCTAGTGCGGTCTCACTTTTTCCGACGCCACTCTTCCCAATAATCATCACCCCAACACCGTAAATATCAACAAGTACGCCGTGTACCGCTGTTGTTGGAGCTAACTTACTTTCTAAAAAATTCGTTAGTCGACTGGAAAATCTTGTTGTTTTCATCGCAGAACGCATAAGAGGCACAGAAAATTTTTCAGCAGCCTTCATCAATTCTTCTGGGACTTCTAATTCTCTCGAAATGCAAATTCCAGGAGTAATATCCGTACATAGCTTTCCCATTCGAATTTCTCTTTCGTCTTCGCTCAGTTTTTCTAAAAAAGAAAGCTCTGTCTTCCCGAGGAGTTGAATTCGCTCCGCTGGATAATAGTTAAAATAACCTGCTATTTCTAGACCTGGCCGAGAGATGTCACTTGTTGTAATCGGTCGATGAACCCCTTCTTCCCCAGCTATAAGATCTAAGTTGAATTTTTCGATGATGTCATTGGTCCGTACTTTTACCATTGTATTTCCTCCTTCAAGCCTATGTACAAATTATGTTGAACGATACCTATACAAATATACCATCCTATTGTAGCACTTTTCTATTTAGGGAAACCAGAAAACAACTTGGCCAAACTCAGGAACAAACACCGTGTCTTTTTTCACAATCCCATTATATGTTAATTGTGAAAGAAACAAAAAAGGAGGACATGTAGAGTGAAAATTATGCTAGATGCAGGTCATGGTCTGACTACCTCTGGTAAACGTACACCCGGTGGCATGAAAGAATACGAATTCAACACTCAAGTGGCCGATTATGCGAAAAACCTTCTATCCGCTTACGAAAAGGTGATCGTCTTTTTCACTCATTCGAACACTAGGGACGTCCCATTAACAGAAAGAACGAACAATGCCAATGCCAAAAACGTCAATGTCTATGTTTCCATTCACGCTAATGCGTATGGGAGTGGAGGATGGAACGAGATAAGTGGAATCGAAACATATGTGCATCCTTCACGACCTTCAGATGCCCTCTCGTTAGGCAAAAAAATACAAGCAAACCTGGTTGCAGCTTCAGGTTTGTCTGATCGCGGGGTCAAAACGGCCGATTTCCATGTGCTACGGGAAACTAAAATGACCGCCGTTCTTATCGAATGTGGTTTCATGACTAACCGAGGGGATGCGGCGCTATTAAAATCTGATCGCTACCGAAAACTTGTCGCTGAAGGAATTGTGAAAGCTCTCGCTACTCAATATAAACTCAAGAAAAAAAAGACCGGATTATATAAAGTCCAGGTTGGAGCCTTCTCCTCAAAAGCAAATGCCGAACAACTAGCCAATCAACTAAAACAGAAGGGTTTTTCCTCCTACATTAAGTGTGAAGAAGCATAGGGGTTGGTCTATCTGATTCCGAAATCTCTTCATTGATCTTCAAAAATGACAGTAGGTTAGTAATAATGAGACGCTCCTCTCACTTCCTAAAATGTATAAAAACCGTTCCTATATAGGAACGGTTTTACATTTGAGTCTATTTATCTTTATCAAATATCACTTTTTGAAAGACAAGGTTAACGATTGATAAAATCACGGAAGCCAACAACGCCATTCCAAAGCCGGAAATTTCAAAAGAATCACCCATAAGGCCATCGGTTAACAATAAAGTGATCGCATTGATAACAAATAAGAAGAATCCCAATGTAAGAATGGTCACTGGCAGCGTCAAAATCACTAAGATAGGGCGCACCAAAATATTGAGAAATGACAATACAAAGCTTGCCCCAATAGCCGCACCAAGACTAGAGACCTCGAAAGAAGTAAAATAGCCATCAAGAGCTACAAATAACACCGCGTTAATCAAAATTGTAAATAACCATTTCACTTGTTCAACTTACCCCCTTTCTTTCGGGATGATCCATGCCAAGATAATATAGATGAATACTATTGGAAAAAAGCCTGTTGCGAATACTAATACTGCAAAAATAATTCGCAATAACGTTGCATTCATTCCTAATTTTTTTGAAAGCCCGCCGATAATACCAAAGACGACCTTATTTGATTCCGATCGTGTTAAGGACATCATTCCTTATCACTCCTTCTTTCAGGCGCTTCTCTATTTAAGTGAAATAGAACCTGTTTTTGTATCTGCAAAAACGTGTAGCATATGTGGATTTAATCCTTTTTTAGAAAAACGCATATATTTTTGTACGAGTTCACTTTTCTCTTCTAGTATAGTAATACCCATTTGATTAACTTTAAAACTTCCTAGGTTGGACTTCAATTCTCCACTAAGTGATCGCTCCGTCCCAATCGCTAATACAACGCTACCCGTAACCGTTTTGGCATGAAGCGTTTCACACTGATCTCCGGTCACATCGCATTGAATATTTCCATTGAGAGATTGAAGATCAAGCTTTTGACTATCTCCTTTAAAGGTGATACTTCCATTAATCGTTTCCGCTTCAATTTTGCGGCTATAAGAGTTCACAATAGATATTGATCCATTGGCCGTTTCCGCTTCCAACGACTGTGAATAAAGCTGTTCAACATTCAGCTTCCCATTCGCTGTTTTAAATTTAAAGTCTTCAACTTGTAAACCTTTGACGGTTAATCCCCCATTAAAAATTCGAACCGACAGCTTTTCATATTCATTCTTTGGGATGTAAAGAATCGTATCTGCCTTCATCCACTTAAATTGAGTTGAAAAGCGTAATTTATCATTTTCAATGGAAAACGTCGTATTCTTAAGAAACATTGTTCTGGCTTCTTCCTGTTTTTCCGTTCGGTACACACGAACATTACACTCTATTCGCACGTCCTGCTGATCCCAAGGAATAATCTCCACTTTTCCATTCGATATATCCAATTCCAATTGTTGGACCGTTACACCAGTATGCTGGAACACATGGGACACATCCGCATGTTGACCAAGCTGAAAATCCAAATCCATATCTTTGACTTTTTTAATCGTACTTGAAATAAATTCCATCAACTTCTCTTTTGTGGATGAACCAGTCGGCCCATCTGTTTTTTTCTCTTTGTTTACTGCAATAACCAAATCGTTGAGTAATTTCTCCTCTTTCTTTTTGCTTGTTTCTTCTGCAGAATCTAAGGCTTCTAACAATGTAAGAGCTTCACGTGCCGATAAGGAACCATTCTCAACCATTTCTAATATTCGCTTACGCTCTTCTGTCATAATCTCGACTCCTCCTTTTTAAAGAAGTACTTTGACTCCTTTATATACATTCCAAATCGTAATAATGATAACCATCAGCATATAGAGACCAATTCCACCAAGCATAAAAAAGGGAATTCCACTGCCCTCACTTAATACGTTGAAATCTAAGATGATCGACAGAAAAATAAATGGTACACCTACAATTGGGATGATATGAGAAACTAAAGCTTTCACCGCATGTCCTTTCACTTCTTTATCTTTGGTCACAAACAACACAATTAAGGGAAAAATAAACCCAGCGAAAAAAATACTCAAATAAGAAAGAGATGATAATAATTTATTCGTTTCCATTGCGCTCAACTCCTTTAATTTACATTACGAAATTTTCATTAAAAAGTTTCGTTTACTTCTCCTATTTTGTGAGGCATCTGAACTTGATGGTTTGTGATAAAAAGTCTCAATATAGGAGTGTATGTTTGAATTCAGTAGAAAATTATGACCTATTGGTGAAATTTTTCATTTGGTTCTTAGGACTCTTGAGCTCGGAGTGGTATTTCTATGCAGCTGTTTTCGCGAAGATTGTGGCTTTTCGAATCGGAATATGTCCCCTGATTTGTATGACTTCGTGCCAATAGCAACAAAATATTCGAAAAAAGCCTTTTATTAAGATGTATTATCCATTCAATAGGCAATTAAAAAACTTCAGTTTAGTCAATTCGAAAAGGAGACCACAAATCTGGGTCTCCTTTTAAGAAATAACTAGGTCTACCTTATTTACCGATACATCTTTCAGAGGAAACTGCTCACGTTGATACTTCCTCTCGCACATCTTCTTGTTGAGCCAGTCGTTTTTTCATTCGCTCTCGATCACGCTCTAAAATCGGTTTTAAGTATTTCCCAGTATAAGAGGCTCTCGTTTCAGCCACTTTTTCTGGTGTTCCTCTTGCGATAATTTGGCCACCTTTATCGCCACCTTCAGGACCAAGATCAACCAAATAATCAGCTCCTTTAATAACATCTAAATTATGTTCAATCACTAAAACCGTGTCGCCATTTTCAACCAGTCGTTGCAGCACGATGAGTAAACGAGCAATATCATCCACATGTAATCCTGTCGTTGGTTCATCTAAAATATAAAAAGATCGTCCATTGGATCTTCGGTGTAACTCAGATGCTAATTTCACCCGTTGTGCTTCCCCTCCAGATAGTGTCGTCGCCGGTTGACCAAGCTTCATATATTCCAAGCCTACGTCAGCAAGAGTTTGGAGCTTGCGACTAATCTTTGGGATGTTTTCAAAGAAAGGAATCGCGTCTTCTATCGTCATATTTAGTACATCAGAGATATTTTCCCCTTTGTATTGAACTTCTAACGTTTCACGATTGTAGCGCTTTCCATGGCAGACCTCACAAGGTACATACACATCTGGTAGGAAGTGCATTTCAATTTTAATTATTCCGTCTCCTCGGCATGCTTCACAGCGTCCACCTTTTACATTAAAAGAGAAACGACCTTTTTTGTAGCCTCTTACTTTGGCTTCATTTGTTGACGCGTAAACATCACGAATATCATCGAATACGCCTGTATAGGTCGCCGGATTTGACCGCGGTGTTCGGCCAATGGGCGACTGATCGATATCAATCACCTTATCTAAATACTCCACACCCTTAATTTCTTTATGGTTACCAGGCTTTCTTTTCGCTTTATGCAGCTTTTGAGCAAGCGATTTATGCAAAATTTCATTAATTAATGTACTCTTTCCTGATCCCGATACGCCCGTGACAGCGACAAACATGCCTAGTGGTAGCTTCACTTTTACATTTTTTAAATTGTTTGCTTTTGCTCCGATTATCTCTATGAATCGACCATCATCTTTACGACGCTCTAATGGCAGTGGGATGAATTTTTCCCCTGCTAAATATTGCCCCGTTAAGGAGTGCGGGTTTTTCATGACTTCCTCCGGTGTTCCCTCTGCTACAATTTCTCCGCCATGTACCCCGGCACCAGGACCAACATCTATTAAATAATCTGCAGCCAGCATCGTATCTTCATCATGCTCGACCACGATTAAAGTATTCCCGATGTCTCTCATATTCTTCAATGTTGAAATGAGACGATCATTATCGCGTTGGTGTAATCCAATCGAAGGTTCATCGAGAATATATAAGACTCCTGTTAAACGGGATCCAATTTGAGTTGCTAGTCGAATTCTCTGTGCCTCTCCTCCAGATAGCGTTCCTGCCGCACGGCTCATAGTTAAATAATCGAGCCCCACATTCACTAAAAATCCTAATCGTTCCCGAATTTCTCGCAAGATCAGGTTGGCAATTTGCATATCTTTTTCTGATAGAGATAATGACTCGAAGAATGCATCGGCTTCTTCAATTGACAACTCTGTAATCTCACCAATATGTTTTGATGCGACTTTGACCGAAAGAGTTTCAGGTTTTAAACGATGACCCTTGCAGGAAGGACAATGTTGTTGTGCCATGTACTTCTCCATTTGTTCCCGAATATACTCTGAACTCGTTTCACGGTAACGACGCTCAACATTTCCAATCACACCTTCAAATTGAATATGATTTTCTCGAACTTGTCCGAAATCATTTTCATAACGGAAATACACTTTGTCAGTACCAGAACCGAAAAGTATTTTATTCAGGTGTTCGGGCGGCAACTGGGCAACTGGAACATCCATATCAATTCCATAATGAGTGGCAACCGCTTCTAGCATTTTCGGATAATATTGAGAACTTGACGGCTCCCACGGAGCAATCGCATGAGCACGTAAGCTCAATTCACTATTCGGAATCACTAGCTCCTTATCCACCTCGAGCTTCGTGCCTAATCCATCACAGCTCGTGCACGCTCCATATGGAGAGTTAAATGAAAACATTCGTGGTTCAAGCTCGCCAATTGAAAATCCGCAAATTGGACAAGCATGGTGCTCAGAGAACAATAACTCTTCTTCTCCCATCACATCGATCAGGACGCGCCCTTCAGCTAGCTTAAGAGCCGACTCTAGAGAGTCAGCTAAACGCGCTTCCACTCCCTCTTTCACAACAATTCGATCAATGACTACTTCAATATTATGTTTTTTATTTTTTTCCAATTCAATTTCTTCACTTAAATCGATCATTTCCCCATTTACACGGACACGAACATAGCCTTGCTTTTTCACGTCCTCAAGTGTTTTTACATGAGTCCCTTTTCTTCCAGAAACAATCGGCGCGAGAACCTGGAGCTTTGTTCTTTCTGGATACACGATAATTCGATCGACCATCTGTTCAATCGTTTGTGAGGAAATTTCAGTTCCATGATTCGGGCAAATCGGTTTCCCTACTCTTGCATAGAGAAGTCTAAGATAATCATAAATTTCCGTTACGGTTCCAACGGTCGAACGCGGGTTTCGACTCGTTGTTTTTTGATCAATCGAAATCGCAGGAGACAGCCCTTCAATCGCATCGACATCCGGTTTGTCCATTTGCCCTAGAAATTGCCGTGCATAAGCTGACAAAGATTCTACGTAACGACGTTGCCCCTCGGCGTAGACAGTATCAAATGCCAAGGATGATTTCCCTGAACCTGATAAGCCCGTTAACACCACCAGTTTATCTCTTGGAATGGTGACATCAATATTTTTTAAATTATGAGCTCTTGCTCCCTTTACAATAATTTTATCTATACCCATCTAATGGTCATCCTTCCGCTTTTAACTCTAGAATTGTATCTCGTAGCTGAGCAGCTCGTTCAAAGTCAAGGGCTTTTGCCGCAGCTTTCATATCGGTTTCAAGCTGAGATATCAGATTATTTTTTTCTTTCTTGGTCATTTTTTTCGTTGATTTTGGTACGTCAAATTCTTCCTGATCCTCAGCCACTTTTGTCGCGCGAATCACATCGCGAATATCTTTTTGGATCGTTTGTGGAGTAACGCCTAATCTTAGATTGTTCTCTTCTTGAAGAAGACGACGACGCTTCGTTTCACCAATCGCTTTTTGCATTGAATCCGTCATTTTATCTGCATACATAATAACGTGTCCATTGGAATTACGAGCGGCACGACCAATGGTCTGAATTAACGCCCTCTCAGAGCGCAGGAAACCTTCTTTGTCTGCATCTAGAATGGTGACGAGCGATACTTCTGGAATATCTAACCCTTCTCGTAATAAGTTAATCCCAATCAAGACATCGTATTTTCCCAAGCGAAGGTCACGAATAATTTCAATTCGTTCTAGTGTTTTAATTTCAGAGTGCAAATACTGAACTTTCATCCCGAGTTCTTTGAGATAGGCTGATAAATCCTCTGACATTTTTTTCGTTAATGTTGTCACAAGGACACGCTCATTTTGCTGAATTCTTTCATTAATCTCATCTACGAGATCATCAATTTGTCCTTGTATCGGACGGACATCAATAGTTGGATCCAATAACCCTGTTGGTCGAATAATTTGCTCGACCATTTCTGGACTATGTTCCATTTCATATGGACCAGGGGTGGCGGTCACATAAACAATTTGATTTGTTTTTTCTTCAAATTCTTTAAATGTTAAAGGACGATTATCCATTGCCGATGGCAGACGGAAACCATGATCCACGAGAACCTTTTTCCTCGCTTGGTCACCGTTATACATCCCTCGAATTTGCGGAAGACTCACGTGAGACTCATCAATAATAATCAAAAAGTCTTCCGGAAAATAATCGATTAATGTATACGGAGTAGCCCCTTTAGAACGTAGCGTTAAATGCCGAGAATAGTTTTCAATGCCTGAACAAAAGCCCATCTCTTGCATCATCTCTAAATCATAACGAGTTCGCTGCTCTAATCGTTGAGCCTCTAACAATTGATTCTCTTCACGCATGATCTTTAGCTGTTCTTCTAGCTCATGTTCAATATTTCCGATGGCTACTTTCATCTTTTCCTCACGGGTTACGAAGTGAGAGGCTGGGAAGATAGCGACATGGTCTCGCTCGCTAATAATCTCGCCAGTTAAGGAGTCTACTTCTCGAATTCGATCAATTTCATCGCCAAAAAATTCGATTCGAATACAATGCTCATCTCGTGAGGCTGGAAAGATTTCAACCACATCTCCACGTACACGAAACGTCCCGCGACGAAAATCGATATCGTTGCGCTCGTATTGCACATCTACAAGTTTACGAAGAAGGGCGTTCCGCTCTAATTCCATACCGACACGAAGCGAAACAACCAGATTACGATACTCTTCTGGCGAACCTAGACCATAAATACACGACACGCTCGCTATGATAATAACATCTTCACGTTCGAAGAGAGACGATGTTGCGGAATGGCGAAGCTTATCGATTTCATCATTAATACTGGCATCCTTTTCGATAAAGGTATCTGTTTGAGGAACATAAGCTTCAGGTTGATAGTAGTCATAATAGCTGACAAAGTACTCTACGGCGTTATCAGGAAAGAAGTCTTTGAATTCACTATAAAGCTGACCTGCTAACGTTTTATTATGCGCAATAACCAAGGTTGGTTTTTTGACTTGTTGGATCACATTTGACATCGTAAACGTTTTCCCTGTTCCGGTTGCCCCTAATAATGTTTGATGTCGTTGTCCTTCATTAATTCCATCCACTATTTTTTGGATGGCCCGCGGTTGATCTCCTTGTGGTTGATATTTTGATTTCAACTGAAATTCACTCAATGGTAAGCCTCCTATCAGCTTCAATTCATTCTTTATATAAGGCTATTTGTATACCTTACTGTTATTTAGTCTACTTTTAGATAGAATCCTCCATTTTGCGGGTAATTCACATCAGAAATTAGTGAAAAAATGTCCCGGAACAAAGCAATATCACCGTTTATAAACTGGTTTGAAAATCAGCAAACTTTGTGAAAAAAGCCTTGTATAAGAACATTTCTAATCGTAGAGGATCTGTTATCTGTCATGATGGAGTATTGATTATTTCAGGCTATAAAGGGCGGTATTATCCCTTCCACATGCTCTATGTACTTGTTGTTTGGTTCAATGTTTTATGGTCGATAATAGGTATACACTTTCTACTCTAACTTTATCCCCATTCTACCACAATTTAAACTAGTTTAACCAATAAAAAGCGAACATTTGTTTGATTTATTAAACTCACGGTTTTTTGATACTCTTCCAGGTGGTCCCTATTCGTAAAAGAAGAGCGACATGACGACCTTAGATTTTAGTTGGAAATGCCTTCATTTCAGTGAGTAAGCCAATAAACAAAGTACAATGAGAGACTGTTCCGCTAATTTCTCATTTGAAACACAAAAAAGGCAGAACTCTACTGTTTTTCATTAGAGTACCGCCATTTCTAAAAATCGTTATAATAGATTTTTTCGTATTCATTGTTGCTCTTCACTTTGACTATCGACGGAACATATCTTGCTGCCAAAACCGCCTATAATATTAAATTAATCCAAATTTTTATCGTTGTTCCTAAAATAAGTAGAGCTAAAAACCACTGTAGAAACTTGGTATTTATTTTCTGACCAAATTCCGCTCCTAATGGGGAGGCAATCGTCATTCTTGTTGGAATCTTCACTACGACCAGCATAATCGGTACTAATAAAAAGGCACCTGCTGCTCCCACAATCCCTGCCCCAATTCCAATGATGAGGGCTAAAGATGCAGCCAGCAATCGGTTAAATTTCACTTGATCCAACGGCAGATCGTCAATTCCTTTTTTGGGAAGGATCTTTCATATCGATTGGATGGTTTTTATTTTTCCAATCGGAGAATCCACCACTATAATTATGGATGTTTTTATAGCCCATTGCCTGTAATACACTTGTTCCAATAGCTGAACGTGTACCTGATTGACAGTGCACAATCAGTTTTTTATTACGCGGAATTCGATCGCCTTGTTTTCGTAAATTCCCTAATAAATGATGATGTGCTGTTGGAAGATGCCCTTCATTCCATTCGCTTTGTTTGCGAATATCTATCACATAAGTCGAGTCGTCCTCGTATTGAGCAACTAGTTGATCCGCCTCAATATATTCATACTGTTCAAGCGTACTCTCGTATTGGCCTAACACTTCAGGAGCCACATAAGAAACGATTCTGTCTAATCCAATCGACTCTAAGGCAAGTTGAAGTTCATCTCGATGGTCTTCCGCTGCAAGAATGACTAAGTTTTCATCGTATTCAAACAGCCATCCCGCCCAATTGGCAAATCCTTTGTTATAAGGGATGTTGATGGATCCTTCGATATGGCTAGTGGAAAATTCGGATTGTGATCGAGAATCAATTAAGACCGTCTTCTCTTTTTGCAGCAGATTTTCTAAATCATTTTTATCGTAGATGGTCGCTTTAACTTCTCTCGTTAATAAGGCAGGACCTTCTTTATTTACTTTCTTCATCATCGCAAAATAAGTTGGTGGTTCTGGTTGATCTTTTAATAACTCTGCTATAAAGGATTCTTCATCGTTCATAAGGAACGCCCAGTTATTTTTCTTTTCATAACCCACAGTTGAAAATGGAACTGCGCCTAATGACTTTCCACAGGCACTGCCAGCACCGTGCCCTGGCCACACCATTACATAATCAGGAAGCTCTTTGAATTTTTTGACCGAATGGAACATGTCTTTCGCTCCAATATCAGCGGTCCCTTTCACTCCAGCGGCTTTTTCAAGTAAATCAGGGCGTCCAACATCTCCAACAAACACAAAATCTCCTGTGAATATTCCCATTGGTACAGATGAGCCGCCCCCTTTATCCGTCAGCAAAAACGAAATACTTTCTGGGGTATGCCCCGGGGTATGGAAGACCTTAAATTCTATATTTCCGATATAAAAGACCGATTCATCCCTCACAAGTTCATGCTTCACTTCATCTAAATAACGATACTTCCAGTTTTCATCGCCTTCATCTGAAAGATAGAGCAGTGTTCCATAGTCTTCTGCCATTTGACGTGCACCTGAGACAAAATCGGCATGTATATGCGTTTCAGCTGCTGCGACTAGGTTAAACCCTTCATTTGTAGCTGTTTCTTGGTATAAGGATGTGTCACGTGCTGGATCAATGACAATGGCTTCACCAGTCCGTTGGCACCCTACTAAATAAGAGTATTGGGCAAGATTCTCATCAAAAAAGCTTCGAAAAAACATTGTATTACCTCCTTCAATTTTTCCAGCTTGGTTTTCTATCATTGCTTTTAGTTACTTTTTCTCATTGTTGTTCTATTCATTATTATACCCCCTACGGTATAAAAGTCAACTATGTTGCTCCACTCTATAAATGGATGATATTTTTATTAATGGCTCTATTCGCATACTTTTTTGCTATAGCATACAAAAAAAGGATAGAAACACCCTTTACTTCATTACGGGTTGAAAATGATGCGAAAAGATGCTCGAAGTCATTCTTCATCATGATAGGAAGGCTCATTCGAATAGCCAAAATCTTTCCGAAAACAGCCTTATTAAATCACAGCTATCAACTTTGACGTTATCAATAATGGAGCGTTACAGTTCCTATTTTTAAGATACATTTCTGACTTGGTTTTTCGCACACAAAAAAATGCTCAAGCCAAAAGGTATCCTTCCTTTTCTGCTTAGGCACTTTTTTTTGCTTTTAGTCTCATTTGATTTGCATACCAAAAACCAGCTGTTAACGATGCCGCATCAACGACAATCAGTAGCCACGTATCAGTATACCCCTTATAAACTGAAGCGGTAATTAGGGCAACGGTTAAGGCGAGGGCGACAAAGTGACTGTACGTAACTCTGGCAAAAAACACGACTAACAAGCCTGGTAAGAAAATAGCTAACAATACTTTCGTCATCGTATTCACTCCTTGGTCTTATCCATTACTCATCTTACCTTATTCCCGCTATCATGAAAAGCGTTCTTTACTTAGTCCCGGTCAATAATCTTCTTTGTAATCGACCGAAGTTCATTTTGAGGGATAAATTTTTCTGAAAGCATATCAGGCAACACCACTTTGAGAAAATACTGTACTGATGTTAATTTTTTATAAATTAAAATCGTACTCAATGCTTCTTGATAAATTTCAAAAAACAGCGGTTCTGGATTACCCTTTTGAATCTCGCCAAATGATTCATATAAGAGATCAATTTTATCAGCCACTGACAAAATTCTTCCTTCTAAAGAGTCATCTTTTCCTTCTTGTAAACGATGTAAATAGACTTCTTGATACGCTGGTGGAATTTCTTTCGTGACAAATTTCTTCGTCATTTCTTCTTCAACTTCACTAAATAACTTCCGCAGTTCTACTGAGGCATACTTCACAGGTGTTTTAATATCCCCAGTAAATAATTCTGCATAATCATGGTTCAGTGCTTTCTCATAAAGAGATTTCCAATCCACTTCTTTCCCTTCTTTTTCTTCAACTGTCCCTAAAAATTGAGCTATTTTCGTGACCTTAAAAGAATGACTTGCGACGGAATGCTCATCGTATTTAAATTTACCCGGGCAACGATAAATTTTTTCTAGATCGGACAAACTTTTAAAATATTGGTGTATCCCCATTAGCCTCTTCCTTTCATTGCTTAGTAACTTGACTATTCCCTGCTTCAAAAAGCTGAAATTCTTATGAAAAGTCACATTTCAGGTATTTTACTACGATAGGTTCTTCATATTAATTCAAGATCTATATTGGCCGTGAATTCATCCAAAGAATTCTAAAAAACGCTTCGAAAACAGCTTTTACAAAGGCTCTTTTCGTACACATTGTGGCTATCTCATCTGATTTTTGATTAAATCGCCCATTTCACAATTTATAGACTGATTCGAAAAGCCACAAACTTTGCAAAAACTGCATTTATAAAAAAACGGATGAAGATTCATCCGTTTTAAAGCAGCTCATTAATGGCATAGGTTTTTCCAGTCTCTAACTTCCCTTCATCGAGAAGAGAAGCTAATTTGTCAGCCACAAGAGTTGGCGTTCTTAAAACATTTTTTTCTTTATATTCTTGAAACTTTGCAACGTCTTTAAAGGAATCCTTGTGAGATGAGCGAATTTCCAGCTGCATATCTGTATCCATGATGCCAGGATTAAAGGCGATAAACGTAGCTGGGTTTTTCACACCCTCCTGCTCTAGTGATGCAGTTTCCGTAAATAGATTTAAAGCCGCTTTTGTCGGTCCATAGACGCTCCAGCCGGAAATGGGACGATAGGCGGCACCTGAACTAACATTCACGACAATCAGTTCTGTTGAGGTTAACGCAAATGTTGGAAGAAGTAAATTCACAATCAGCATAGGAGCTAGAATATTCACATGTAAACTTTTTTCAAGCTCTATTGGGGAAATATTCCCTACTTTTTCAACGGGGCCAACCATGGCTGCATTGTTAACAAGATAGAGAGTGTCAGGATTGAGTTGCTGAATCTCTGAAATCACCTTGTTCATAGTTTGGAGCGTGTCGTCTCGTTGTGATAAATCACAAGGATAATGTTGAAAAAAAGTGGATGTCTCCTTCGCAAAATTTTCTAATTCTTCATTTTTCGTTCTTGAAATGGAAACGATTCCGATATTCTTCTCGAGTAAATTAAAAGCTAATGCTGCTCCCAAGCCTTTTGAAGCCCCTGTTATAATGGCAAGTTTCATTTTCTTCCTCCTCCATTTTCTTGGTATGAGTATAGCTAGTCTCACACTAAGATTCAACTTTTCTGTTTTAGTCTGAGCTTTTCCCTTATGATTGTGGTCTTCTTGTCCTCAAGAAAAATAATATACGAATGAAAACAGTAACCCACTTATTGAGAACGAAGGGCGATAAAACTTAACGTATTTCTTCGTTACACTCCTTGCGCCTCCATTAAAGAATAATAAACAGTAAAAGTCCAACAATTCCAACCCATTACATTTCCAAAGTCTAAAAATACCTTGATCAATTTCATTGTTCTTTTTTCGGTACATTTTTATCTTAATCCAAACACAGAAGAGGGCACACAGATTGAATATCTACCCTTTCTACTAATCAACGCCCGTTTTCACCGCTTAATCTCTATTCTTGCTCTAATGTAATCACAACAAGCTCTGGGGAGTTAAATATTCTTTGAGGAATAATACTATTTCCCAACCCTCTCCCTACAATCATGGTCGATTGATTTTGTTCAAAACGTCCATAATCATATTTGGGGAGAAAACCTTGATTGGGTGCCACTAAGCCGCCGATTAAAGGGATTCTGACTTGGCCACCATGCGCATGACCTGCCAAAATCAAATCAACCTTTTGCTCTGCATAAAGCAAGAAATGCTCTGGTCGATGAGCAAGCACCACCGTAAATCCTTCTTCTGTTGGCACTGCTTGTTGAAGAGAGATCGTGGTTGCTCCGGATTCGGATCCTATACTAGTAGCAAATGCTGGATCCTCTAGCCCAACAAGTTGAATAAATTCATCCTCTAACTCTATTTTTTTTGATGCATTTCTTAAAATATGCACACCAAGCGACGTAAGCTTTTCTTCAAGAGCTGGAAACTTTCCCGACCACGCTTCGTGATTTCCAGTGACAAAATAGACGGGAGCTATACCCATAATTTGTTGAATTAAATTCAGACTAATCTCCTCATTGTATTTTTTGCTGTCAATTAAATCTCCAGTAATGACGATAAGGTCTGGTGCTTGTTTTTGAATTTTCCTTACTAACGGTTCTTGATTTTTGCCAAAGTTTTTATTATGTAAATCGGTTAAATGAACCAACTTATAGCCTTGAAAAGATTTAGGTAAATTGTCCGACGGAATAGAATATTTTGTGATGGATATGAAGTTATTTTGACTATACAAGAAAAGTGCGAGTCCCAAAACGATAACGACAATGTAGATTAATTTCTTCTTCATAAGTCATTCCTTTCTAAGAAAAGCTCAGCTAATTTATAGCTGAGCTCCAAGTGGTACTATCACTATGCTCTTTGTTCGAGATTCCACCTTGCATCGTCTACAGGGAAAAGGATTCCGAGTTCGTGATGGTCACCTTCATAAAGAGCTCCTTGAACAAACCGTATCTGCTGGTTCACATCGAGAACCTCAAGCTTACAGTATGCCCGATTTTTTTGAAGCGCTTCATAAAACGTTCTTTCGTCGCGAACGACTATTCCGTTCACTTTTTCAATGATTTCGCCAATCACTAGCCCCATTTTATCTGCCGGTGATAGAGGGATGATTCCTAAAACCCTCACCCCTTTTTCTTGTGGAGAGAAAAGATACGGTCGGTTCTCTTCTGCTGTGCGCTGCTTCATCGTAATCCACTCTCGTCCGATAATTGCGGTCAAGACGCTTACTACAGAAAGAATCGCAGCAAAATAGCCACTCGCTGCAAAGATGGTCACTAACCCTCCAAGCCAGATAACTTTTTTGCCCATTTGCCCAATTGCTCGTTTTGGTAACATCGACTGGACTTTTTGATGAAAACCAATTAAAAAAGGTACAAGTAAAATAGAAAATGTCTGGTCTCCAACCGATAAAACAGGCCACCACTGGAAGGGAAGAGATAATGCATCACCTGGAATGAGAATAAAAAGAGGCAGCAACCAGAGTCTTCTAGATACATGTGCCCCTACCGTTAGCCCTCTTGGACTTTTAATAAAGGTAGGGGAAGTTTTCTTAGCAGAATTAATGAGAATAAATAAGCCTTCAACTAAAATTAAAAGTCCTATCAATAGCGTCAAAGGTAGCAATTCTTCTAGATCAAGCCCTGATACTGTAATGTTTAAGAAGGAAAATTCCCATTCAAAATAATCCATAATCGATAAAATAAGATAACTTATCCCTACACTATAAGCGGGAGATAATAAACGAAAACTAGTAAATAACAAGAGAATCATAGTAACAAAACCTATAAGAACGATTGCACTAAATGGAATCGCAAGGCCAGTGCCAATAATGATCACTGAAAAAATCATGCCTAGTCCTAATCCTAACGGCAGCAAGTTGCGTAACTCCTGATACATATCATACACGCGCACGTGGAAATCTTTCCGTTCTCTTCTAATTCGGAAATAACCTGTGAATAAAACGGCAATAATAGATACATATAAGAGTGGATGAAGAAATAATTTCACGACTGCTCGTCCTAGTTCCATTGCCCACTGTTCAATCATATGCTCCCTCCTTTCTGTTTGTATACTTGATGATACATTCTATTATCTCTCATTTTATCAAAACTTACTGTAGAAACGTATACTAATTTTCTAAGCTTGCTGTAGATTGATTCGACAGCAAGCTCCAGCATTTTCCCGGGAAATGGAGGGAAGTTGCGAGAATCGTCGTGTATTCAGATTAATGAGAGCGAAGAAAGGTTTATATAGAAGTAGGTTATTTTAGAATGATGTCGGATAAAGTTTGATGAATCCCCCTATTCTACCGCTTTAATCCGTCTCAACTTTCCACTCACCGAGAAATCTTGCCCATAGAATGAAGAGAGCAAGAAAATATCATATTCAAGGTGAAAATTTGATTTCACTGCTTTATATCAATAGAATAGCAGCAAGCAGACCCTATCAGGTTTTTCTAATGGGATTACTTAACAATATATTTACCAGTCTAATTTACTCTTAAATAGAAAAAATAGAGAGCACTCATTAATATGATTCAGTGGAATATTGACTTCCTTAGAGATAAGAAAAACCGCCGAAAAGCATGCCCATTCTTTTTTAGTCTAGCTCCGATCGGTTGTACTCTTGACCAAGAATCCTAGCAGTAATTTTTTTTAGCTACCCTCTTTTTAAGAGCGGTGGTAATTTCACATATTTTTGTTCCGCTCTACGGTTACTTTTCATACTGATTGATGAAATTTTCTTAAATACGAATGATGAGGCGTTGGTGAATTCTTCATGCAGCAATCACCTTAAATTTTTCATCCTACTCCTGATGATTGGACGGAAATTGCTCCGTGCTTTTGCTTGAATGTCTCTCGCTAACTATGATTCTCAAAGGATATTCATTTCAAATTAATTGTCTCCTTGCAGAATAGAAGAAACAAAACCAAAAACTGTGATAGACCAATATTTTGTACTATCTTTTCTAAGAATAAGGCTCATTTCGTATACTTTGATGCTATTGGCACAAAGGCATACAAATCAGGGGATATATTCCTCTTCGAAAAGCCACAATCTTTGCGAAAACAGCCAAGAATAAAAAACACCTCTTTCCACAAAAGAAAGGGGTGTTTTTCTCTATGTTTAATGTGCCCTATTGTTGTAAAAGGTGATGAATCGCCGCTTGTAACTGTAGATCATTTTTTTCTTTCCTTGTGGCTTCTTTTATTTTTTCTTCTAACTTCCTTGCCGTTTTTTGATCAATTTGTCCTGTCACTGGCAGATCATTTTGGGCCTGGAAAGCTTCGACTGATTTTTTGGTTTGTTCATTATAGTAACCATCTGTTCGTCCAGGAGCAAATCCTAGACCGTATAAAATTTCCTGAGCACTTTTGACGGCTGTTTCATTCATTTCTAATTTCAATGGAGTTTCGACTTGGAGCGGATGTGTATGAAAAAAAGGTGGCTGTTCCACTTTAATAGTGGGTTGAATGCCTTTTTTATGAATCCAATTTCCATCGGGAGTGAGCCACTTAAACATGGTCATTTTAATATTGCTTCCATCACCTAACGGAATCGCTTGCTGTACAGTCCCTTTTCCGAATGTCTTAACTCCAATGAGTGGATACTCTCCTGCTTCTTGAAGAGCTCCCGCTAATATTTCTGAGGCTGAGGCGCTTCCTTCATCTATAAGGACCGCAATCGGATACGGCTTTTTCTTATCTAAAGGAGAATAATAGGGCATCTTCTCCCCACTCCGCTCTTCTATTTGAAGATATGGCTTTTCACTTGTGACAAGTGTTGCCAATATTTTTTCAACGGCCATTAATAAGCCACCTGGATTTCCACGAACATCAATGATTAGTCCTTCTATTTTTTCCGCTTCTATCTCTTGAATCGCGAGATGAAACTCTTTTGCTGTCTCTTGAGAAAAGGAGGTGATTTCAATATACCCGACGCGTTGGTTCATTTTTTCTTTCACTTCAAAATGGACAGATTCATTTGGAATCTCGGCTCTTTCTACTGATACGGTAATGGAGTCTGTTAATCCTTCTCGTTTAATTTCCAAATTGACTTTAGAACCTTTTTTCCCACGAATTTTTAACGTAGCTTCATAAAGGTCTAATCCTTCTATACTTTTTCCATCAACCGAGATAATTTCATCATTGGGCTTCAGTCCTGCTTTTTCTGCTGGAGAGTTGCGAAATGGAGCCACAATTTTCAACTTTCCATCCATCACCGTTACTTCTGCCCCAATTCCTTCAAAAGAAGAATCTAAAGAGTCATTAAACTGAGCAGCCGTTTCGGCGTCCATGTACACAGAATAGGGATCTTCAAGCGTTTTCAGCATTCCTTGGATGGCTCCTTCAACTAAGGTCATTTCATTCACGTCTTCCACATACCTGCTAAGGATGAGCTCATAGGCCATGTGAACTTTTTTTAATTCCTCTGTCTCCAGCTCCACTTCATTTGGACTTTGAGTAGAGGCGGGTCCTTCGTGATCAAGCCATTTATAGACACCAAATCCTCCCCCTGCGACTAAAAACAGTATGAGAATCCCTAACAGGATCCGATATTTTTTTGTCATCGTCTGCTTGCCCCTCTCCACTTATCTAACTTTCGAAAATTCACACTTTCAAATTATGAGAAAAAGACACCACACAAAAACAATATGCGATGTCCTTGCTATCCTATATATATGCATGGAGGGGGACAAGATATGAAACAAAAATTAGATACTGAATTCTTTTCAAGCTATGCTGCTTCGATTGTTGTTACACGGTGTTTTCCTTTAGTAAAAAGGCAGATAGAAGATGAGCCCATTGCTGAAATTCAACTAGAAATCCATCATGGCCGAAATCTGTTTTCACATAATGATAGGTGCTTTGAATAAGTTGATCGTGTAGCTGCTCCAACTCTTCGCTCGGGTACAGCAAATCCCCTTGAAAAGCGATCAAACACAGCTCACATTGATAGTGTTTCGCTGCCTGTTGCCAGCCCTTTCTTCCCTTCCCAATATCATGTGAATTCATAGCAGCTATCAGCGCTAAATAACTATTGGCATCAAATCGTTTCGCCAACTTTTTTCCTTGATACTCTAAATATGACTGAATCTCAAAGTCATGCTGCTTTCCCTTTCTTCGGTTAAATTTTTCATTAAATAATTCTCGACTTCGATACGTAACCATCCCAGCCATTCTCGCCGTTTCAAATCCCTTAATCTCCGCCGACGATTCATAGTTTCCATTCTGCCAATGAGGATCATTTTGAATGGCAACCGCACCAATGGTATTAAAGGCAATACCATAATCACTTAAATACGGGGTGGCAGCTAGCACGACGACTTTTTTCATAAAGGTAGGATATAACAGCCCCCACTCGAGTGCTTGCATTCCTCCTAGCGACCCCCCAATGACAGCTTCTACTTTCTCAATGCCGAGCTTTTCAAGTGCTCTTTTTTGTGAATGAACCATATCACGAATCGTCACGGTTGGAAAGGATTGCCGATAAGGTTGATCGGTGGCGGGATTGATTGACGCTGGACCCGTACTTCCATTGCATCCCCCTAGTACGTTAAAGGTAATTACACAGAAATGATTGAGGTTAATCTCTCGCTGAGGTCCAATTAATCCGCTCCACCAACCACGCTCCTTTTCTGTTCCGACAGCACAGTGATGACCGGTTAAAGCATGACAAACTAGGATAACTGGTGAACCTATCTTTCCGACCCTTTCATACGCTAGTTCAACCTGATGCAGCTCAGTACCCTCTTCAAAGCAAAATGAATCTAGAAGCACTCTTCCCTCTGTTCTCAAAGTCATACCCTCCTTACGATTGAGGAGCAGTTGAAACAGAGTTTTGCGCTTTTTGAATCGCTTCTGATAGATCCGCTAATAAGTCTTTCTTCGATTCAATCCCAATTGATAGTCGGATCAAGTCCTCTGTAACACCGGATGCCTTCAGTTCATTTGCTTTAAGCTGTTGATGGGTCGTCGATACTGGATGGATAATCAGTGATTTCGCGTCACCGACATTGGCCACATGAGACCATAGTTCAACGTGATCAATAATTCTTTTTCCGATCTCTCGCCCACCCTTTACACCGAAGTTAACGATTGCTCCGTACCCTCTTTTCAAATAGGTCTCAGCTAAGTTTTTCGAACGGTGGGAGTCTAGTCCCGGATAGGAAACCCAGGCCACTTCAGGATGTTGCTCAAGGTACTGAGCAATTTCTAGCGCATTCTCATTATGTCTTTCCATTCTTAAATGCAAGGTTTCAAGTCCTTGTAAAAGCAAAAAGGCATTATGAGGGCTTAAGCAAGCACCAATATCACGGAGGAGCTGAACACGAAGCTTAATAATAAATGCAGCTTCGCCGATATCACGGGCGTACACTAGACCATGATAGCTTGAATCCGGCTCTGTAAAGCCTGGGAATTTCTCGCTATTATAATCAAATTTCCCTCCATCGATCACCACACCTCCAATCGCTGTTCCGTGACCACCAATCCACTTTGTCGCAGAATGAATGACAATATCCGCTCCGTATTTAAGTGGTTGCGAGAGATATGGAGTCGCAAACGTATTATCAACAATGAGGGGAATACCATTTTCATGAGCAATGTCAGCTATTTTTTCAATATCCAATATGTCTAAACTTGGATTTCCGATCGTCTCGCCGAACAGCGCTTTTGTATTGGATGTAATTGCCTTCCGAAAATTTTCTGGGTCCACGGGATCAACAAACTTTACTTGAATACCATACTTTGGCAAGGTGGTAGAAAATAAATTATACGTCCCCCCATAAAGGGTTGAAGCAGCGACAATCTCATCCCCTGCACTTGCAATGTTTAAAATGGAAAGCGTGATTGCTGCCATTCCTGATGAAACCGCCAGTGCACCCACACCACCTTCGAGCAAGGCCAAGCGCTGTTCCAAGACATCTACCGTTGGATTGCCAATTCGGGTATAAATATTCCCCGGTTCTTCTAATGAAAATAGCTTTGCCGCATGCTCGCTGTTATCAAATACGTAGGAAGTGGTTTGATAAATTGGAACAGCTCGTGATCCTGTAGTTGGATCGGACTGCTGACCACCGTGCAGCAATAAAGTCTCAATATCGTACGTTTTTTTCTCCATCATCATACCCCCTAATAGTTTTAAAACCGAAATCATTTTCGACTGGATCAGGAAGAACGCCGGGAAAGTAAGGATTAGAATAGCAAAAAACCCTCTTCACGAAGAAGAGGGTGGTTTAAACGAACTCCTCCTCTCATCTTCCAGGCATACACCTGTAGGATTTAGCACCTTTTCAAGCTAATTACACTTGAAGGTTGCCGGGCTTCATAGGGCCTATTCCCTCCGCCGCTCTCGATAAGAGTATTTAATTGTCAGTAATCATATCTTAAAGTGAATTATAGCGGATGAATGGAAGAACGTCAATTAGTTTTTTAAATTTTCAGTTTTATTCACAATAAATAATCATAAAGGTTTTGTTTTAGTGGTTGAATTTGAATACATCAATAGGCATTTCTGTAGACTAGTTGTAGTCCTATTCGGTTTATGCCAACTCTTAGTACTCACAGGCCTCTCCATCTCCATCACCTTCGAAAATAGCCAATCATTGCTTCTTTGCCTGTGTAATAGCAGATGAAAATTGTTCAATAATGTCTTCTGCTTCTTCAATTCCAACTGAAATTCTTACTACTCGTTCGTTAATCCCGAGTTGTTGCTGCGCTTCCTGCGGGAGTGCACGATGACTTGTTCCGATCGGATAAGATACGGTTGTTTCGACTCCGGCTAAAGATGGGACAATTTTTATCCATAGAAGAGCAGAGAAAAAGCCGCTCATGTCGCTGCCTTCTTGAAGCTCGATCGTCACAATCGCTCCATTACCTTTTTCCGCTAGATTGTTCGGATAATAGACTGTTTTCACTTGCACATTTTCTCTTAATGATCGTGCCAACTTTTCGGCATTGAACGATTGCTTGTCCATTCGAAGAGCCAGTGTTTTCACACCTCGACACGCAAGCCAAGCATCAAATGGGCTTAAATTCAAGCCAAGATTCACCACTTTTTCACGTGCTTTCAAAACGAGGTCCTCCCTGCCAGTCACGACGCCTGCGGTAACATCGCTATGACCACCAATGTATTTTGTAGCACTATGAACGACAAGATCCGCGCCTACTAAAAAAGGCTGCACGAGAAACGGGGTAGGGAAAGTATTATCAATCATTAAATAGTGTTTATGTTTCTTCGCTAATTCAACTAAAAAAGGAATATCCTCCACTCTCAAGAATGGATTCGTAACCGTTTCCGAGTAGAGAAGCTTCGTTTCTGGCCGGATTGCTTCTTCAATCGCCTGTTTATTTAAAAAATCCACAAACGAAACGTCTATTCCAAATTGCGCAAGCTCCACTGCTAATAAATGATACGTCCCACCATATAAATCTTCGGCGGCTACGATATGGTCTCCTGCTCCTAGAACCGCTAAAATACCGACCAAAATAGCTCCTAACCCAGAAGAAACTGCTACGCCTGTTGGCGCACCTTCTAAACCTGCCACAGTTTGACCAAGTTCATCCGTGTTAGGATTTCCCACCCGCGAGTATAAATAAGGGGATCTCCCTTCATAATAGCCTTCAAGTTCCTCTAAGTTTGAAAAAGAAAAGACGGATGTTTGATAGATCGGGGTTGCTTTACTATGTATATTGTTTGTTTGAAGCTTATGAGCATGAACCACTTTTGAATTAAACTTCATCTTAATTACCTCCACATTTTAAAACGGGACAGCTTAGCTGTCCCGTTTCGTTAGATTGATTGTAGTCCATTTACTAAGCGTCCTTCAATGTCAACTGCCATTGATTTTAAATCAGGTTGATCGATCATTTCAATCAGTTTACCTTATCGTGCCATATCAATTTTCGTTAGACTTTTTTCACTATAGACTGTGACTTTACACGGAAGAAAATAGCTAACTAACATGCTTTGTTCAAGCACTTTTTTCGCTTCAAGTGGATTACATACTTTTAAAATGACTACTTCTTCTGCAAAGTCTAATCCTTTTTCTTCTAGTATTCCCCTTAGATCTAATTTCCAGAGCAACCCAAACTATTCCTCTATTAAGGCCACTTCGGCTTTTTCAACCGTTTCTTCAACGGAATATGAGACTTCTTTTTTAAAGAAACCTTCTACGACATTTCTTCAACGATTGCCTCGAGCATTTCTTCGTTCATCGGACCAATTCGCTTCTCATAAATGATTCCGTTTGTTGAAATAAAATAGGTCGTTGGAATAGCCAACACCTTATACTCTTCCCCTACTTGTCCTGTTTCGTCTAAAAGAACAGGGAAAGTAAGCTCATACTCTTCTACAAATTCTTGAAGCGCTTTTAAACCTCGATCCTGTTTCGTCAAATTCACAGCTAAAATTTCTACATTTTGTTCATCTTGATTTTCTTCATAATAATTTTGCATATGAGGCATCTCTGCTTTACACGGAGAACACCAAGTAGCCCAGAAATTCAGCACTACTTTTTTCCCTTTTAGGTCGGATAGATTGATGGATTTACCGTCTAACGTTGATAAGGTGAAATTAGGTGGAGCATCTCCCTTTTCTATTCCTATTTCTGACTGTGCCCAAACCTCTTTTTCTGAATTGTCGTCTGTATTCCAAATATTAAGCACTAAAATAAGCATAAGAAGAAGTAGAAACAGACCAAAAAATATTTTTTTCTTCATTTAACGACTCCCTTTCCTCTGTTGAATCGTAAAAAAGATCAGCATTATCGCATAAATGAGCATAGGAGCACTCAACAGTTCGCCTCGAACAGAATACAGCGTTCCTTGAAAGAGTGTAAACAAGCAGAGCAAAGGAATTTCACTAACCGTATTCCTTCCGCTTTTCCAAAACCAGGCTAAAAACAATAAATTCACTACATTTAGAAGCAGTAAAGCGGGAGTCAATTCTTGATTGAAACATAGAAAAGCACCTTCATATACGACTATTAGTATGACCCATGCTTGTAGAAATACCCTTTGATTGGGTCTATTCCAAAGGTAAAACAGGGAAAATAAAACCCCTAAAATAAATCCCTTCACACCGCCATGAAAATAAACAATCGTAAAAGGGTGGTGGATACTCGTGGTAAAATCAAATAGCAGCACACTCAACTTCCATGTCAAAAATATGGTAAAAAGCAGATTGCTATAAAGATCTCGAACTTCTTTGGATTGGGTGAAATGCAAATATACACCGGTAACAGACACAGCAAATACTATTGCCACCCAGGACGCGGGGAAATAAAATGCCCCGATATGATACCAACTCATGAGCACACTCCGTTCAGTGAGGATGGGTGAAAATCTTGAACGAAGTACTATAAGATATTTCGTTGTAGAGTAGTCTATTCACCTTATCTTATACCCTAAAGTCTATTTTAATGATTGTCAATTTCGGAAAAGAAAAAACACAACTCTATCAAAATTCCTTTGACAAAGTTGTGTTTTTTACTTGATTTTTAGTAGAAACTAATAAAATTAGAAATTTATATATCGACGAGGGTTGACTGCGTTGGATTTGCTTCCATTCCAACCGCCTTCATGAACTTCAAAGTGTAAATGTTGACCATAGGAATAACCGGTATTACCCATTACACCAATTTGTTGACCCTTCGTTACGTATTGCAAATTAGCTACCGCTCTTGATGATAAATGGGCATAAACGGTTGTGATTGTTCGACCATTAATGTCATGCGAAATATAGACAACATTTCCATAACTAGAGCTGTAATAGCTTTTAGAAACAACCCCATTTGCTGCTGCATAAACAGGTACATATCCTTTTGCAGCAATATCCATTCCGTAATGGAAACGAGTTTTTCCATTTAAGATGTCATAGCCATATTCAGTGGAGATATACCCACTAGCTGGTCTTGTCCAATCACTATATGATGGGGTGGGTTTCGGCGCTGGTGCAGGCGTAGATGAACCTCCACCTCCACTATTTTCAGATGACTCTGCAGCACGGGCTGCTTCAGCTTCGGCAGCTCTTCTTTGTCGCTCTTCTTCTGCTTTAATTTTCGCAATCTGAATGGCTTCGGCTTCAGCAGCCCGAATTTCATTTTCGAGACCTTGACTCATTTCATGCAATTCAGCTGCATGATCATGCAACTCTTCTTTTTCTATTTCAAGATTCGACTGCTCGCTTTCTAGCTGATTTAAAAGCTTGTCCTTTTCAGCTTTCTTGCCGTTTAATTCAGCTTTCAAACTTTCTAGTTTATTCTTTGCCTCTGTTAAACTTTCAAGCTTCTCTTCTACTTCTTTTTGCTTAGTCTCTAAAGCCTCTTTATCTCTTTTCTGGTCATCTAAAATGCTTTTATCCGCACTCACAATCGTGTTGACGGCGGAAACTCGAGAGATAAAATCTGAAAAGCTTTTTGCTCCAAGAAGTACATCTATGTAACTTGCACTTCCACCTTTTTGTTGAACGGTTCTTGCCCGTTCCTCTAAAAGTTCATTTCGTTCTTCTATTTTTTTAATAAGTTCTTCTATTTCTAGCTTTAAGGCGTCAATTTCAGCATTGGTTTTGTCTATTTCAACCGTTTTTTCTTGGATTTTAGTGTTCGCATCCGTAATCTCTTTGTCTAAACTAGCAATTTGGGTTTTGATGTTCATTTGCTTCCCAATATTTTCTTCTATTTCGTTTTGTTTTTGGGATATATCACCTTCAACTGCTTCTTTTTCTTGCTCAATTTGATTTTTTTCTTGTTTTAATTTATCGACCGATTCTGCAAAACCAGCGCTTGGGAAGCTTCCTACTATCAACATCCCAGCTACCGATAAGGCCATTAGTGACTTTTTATTCACGATGCAAACCCCTTTCACTCCTGAACTTCAGTTCTATATTTTTAAGAATTTACGAACAGACATCATACTTCCCCAGACACCAATTAAACAGCCCATTAATAGAATCAGAATATTGACTTGATAAATAAACGGAGTCATCTCTAATAGTGAGAAAAAATAGTTTTGTAGTTTTGGTTCAATATAGTCATAAGCATAGTAATAACCGGATGATACAAGAACAATTGGTATAATCGATCCAAGAATTCCAAGCCATAGTCCTTCTAATATAAACGGCCAACGGACAAACCAATTCGTTGCGCCAACTAGTTTCATAATTTCTATTTCACGACGACGAGCAACTATCGTAATTTTTATCGTATTAGAAATTAAAAACATCGCTGTAAATAATAAACCAATTATTAGTACTAAGCCGACATTCCGGCTAATTTTGAAGAACGTAAACAGTTTTTCAATTTTAGATTCTCCATAGACCGCGTCTTGAACATTCTCTAGTTTTTTTATTTGGCTGGTAATGTTTCTTGTGTCTTGCGGTGTTTCTGCTTTCACAATAAAAGCGTTATATAAAGGGTTTTCTTGTTCAAAAATCCCAAATTCGTCTCCAACATCATCGATCAGGTTTTTCAGTTCGCTCTCTTTAGATGAGAATTCAACGTTTTCAACACCCGCTAGCCTCGTAATCTTTTCTTGGGCTAATTGGATGGCTTCCTGATCGGCCTCTAGGGTAAGATACACTTTAATTTCAACATCATTCTCAATATCTGAAGCAATTTTATTCATATTTAGCATGAGAACAACAAAGACGCCAACAAGTAATAGCGTCACAGTTACAGCACTTGCGGAAGCGAATGTCATCCAACTATTCCGAACGATATTTTTTAAGCTCTCGCGAAAGTGCCGTAGAATGGTATTAATTTTCATAGCCGTAATCACCTCGTTGTTCGTCTCGAACGATTCTGCCATTTTCAATTGCGATGACTCGATGACGAATAGCATTTACAATTTCACGATTATGGGTTGCCATAATGATCGTCGTTCCTCGCGTATTGATTTCTTCAAAAAGGTTCATAATTTCCCAAGAAGTTTCCGGATCTAAGTTTCCTGTCGGTTCATCAGCAATCACTAGCTTTGGAGTGTTAACAATCGAACGGGCAATCGAAACACGCTGTTGTTCTCCACCTGAAAGCTCATTTGGTAACATTCTAGCTTTATGCTTTAAGCCAACTAATTCTAATACTTCTAGTACTTTCTTTTTTATAACCGAAGACGATTCCTCGATTACTTCCAAAGCAAATGCAACATTTTCATAGACTGTTAACGAAGGAAGCAATTTAAAGTCTTGGAATACAACACCCATACTTCGTCTCAAGTATGGAACACGATGATTTTTCAAAGTTCCCGTGTCTATTCCATTAATAATAACTTCACCCGAAGTCGGTTTCTCTTCACGATACATCAATTTTATAAAGGTAGATTTACCGGCACCACTAGGCCCTACCACATAAATAAACTCACCTTGCTTTATTTCAATATCAATTCCATTGGCTGCAATAATGCCATTTCGATATTCTTTATACACTTTGTTCATTTTAATCATCTAGTAATCACCTAATTTGTTTATTGGATAACTATTAAAATAGTCTCATATTTCGGTGGTTATGGGCTTTTGTCAAATCGACTCGAAATTTGCCCACATTTCATTATAGCATCAGTCTTTTATGAGGTCATGGATATTTGTATTACAGTTTCTTTTCATTTTTGAAAAGGAGTGAAAAGAAGTTGCAATACTTGACCAATACAGCTTTCATTCTGTTAAATTACGTTTTTACGATAATATCGTTGCCTATTACATATTAATGTAGGGGGTAGGTGATTTCCATGTTAATTTTTACCATGTGTGGGTTTTTGTCGAATAGGGATTATTTACTTGAAGAAACACAAGGAGGTACTAAGTTCTATCGGACTATTAAATTAATGTTAACTACAAATATATCATACTTTATAACTAGATAACCCAAATAGTGAAGGCCGTTCGTTCAGCAGTGAGGAACAAATGCTGAATCAGAACTATTGTCATAGGGAGACTTTTTTACTTTGTTTGGGACATTGATCAAACGACCAAAGACCAAACAAGTCTTCTACAAATACTTACCTACCGATTTGGATAAATAATCTTTTAAGTCATCTCTCGCTTGTATAACTAAATTTGCTTTATATCGTTATTTCATCGCACTTTTTTCAATAAGCTGTTAACTTAGCTTATCATAATAGGAGTTTATTGGGAACATACCTCGTATGACTTTAGAGGGTATCCCATAACCACTTGAAATTGAAAACACCACTAACAAGGCTCTTTTGGAAGCAATTTATGTACCTTAATAAATAGGACTTGCTGTATCTACCGCATTTTCCGCAAGATAATTACAGAAAAAATGAAGGTAATCGTCGAACAGTATATTTAAAAGCTATTTTCGCAAAGTTTACTGCTTTTCGAACTAGTCAGTTTATAAATAAGGATTTAGCTCTGTTTCGAGGCTTCTTTTCATCTGTTTTTGCGTCCTACTATTAGACATATTTAAACGATCCCCCATTTCGGAAACGAATGCTTTTTCTCATATATATAACTGTCTCTGTTATTTTTCATTTAATTCGATGGATTTTTACGAAAAGGAAGGTGAGGAATTGCTTGTGCAACATTAATAGCCAGGTAAGCAGCAATTATCTTCCATTTTTCATCACGAACAGGTAGCTTGGACAGATTTTTACCCTGTGATCCACTTGAATACCTCACAGTGTTCATGATACTCAAAGAAGATTCGTTTAAAATCATTTGTTTCCATAATAGAAAAATACCACAACCAAAAGGCGGTGGTAGAACAAGATTATATACTTCCTTGTCTTTTAAATGGCTATTTCTGCAAAGTTTATTGCTTTCGATTCAGTCTATAAACGGTGATATATCTTCGTTTCGGGGCATCTTTTCGTCTGTTTTTGATGTAAACCAACAGCAAAAGGGAGGATTTCATCTGATGTTAGATTAAATAACAACTATAAATACGAAAAGAGCCTTGATGAAAAACACTAGAAAAATGGGTATTCCAGCAAAATTAGATCAAGTTGCAACAATGGTTACGAAAGAGCCGTTGAAAAAGAACAAGGCATACACCTTGTTCTCAACTGTTACTTTTTGTTTGCTAACCATTCTGCGACAGCTTCTGCTTCTTCGCCCTTGATGATTTCTTTTGGCATTTGGCCTTCGCCATTATTAATAATGCTTAAGATTTCCTCTTTACTAAGTGAAGATCCGATGTTATCAAGTTTTGGCCCAAATCCACCTTCCAGGTTTCCACCATGACAAGATGCACATTTTTGATCGACGATTTTTTCAACATCGACGTTTGTGGCAACGGTTGAATCTGTCGTTTCTTCTGTTGTTTCGTTTTTGTCTGTTTCCGTACCTGTTGTTCCATCATCACCACCACATGCAGCCAGCACGAGTGAAGTTCCAAGCATTAATGCAAAAAGTTTTTTCTTCATAAATTACTCCCCCTTTGGGAAAAAGTAGAATTACGTATATATTATACCAAGTTTACACCCGTTTGAAACCCTCGCCGACAACTTCCGAAGAGTCTGTAACGACGATAAAAGCCGTTGGATCAATGCTTTTGACTAGTTGTTTCAATTTTGTGAATTCCGTCTGATCGACGACACACATTAAAATCGGTCGTTCATCATCGGTATAACCACCGTATGCTGATAGTTTTGTCACACCACGGTCAATTTTATTCAAAATACCATCACGAATTTCCTCTTGACGATTAGTGATGATTAACGTCATTTTGGAACGACCGATGCCCACTTGTACTAAATCAATCGTTTTGCTTGTCACGTACAAGCCTATCATCGCATATAAGCCTCTTTCGATATCAAAAACAAGTGCAGCTGACAACACAATTAATCCATCGATTAATGCGACACAAGTACCTAGCGATAAACCCGTGTATTTATTAATAATTTGTGCAGCTAAGTCCGTTCCACCTGTCGAAGCTTTTCCTCTGAACACAATCCCAAGACCAAGGCCAACCCCAATCCCTCCAAAAAGCGCCCCTAGTAGAGGATCTAATGTCCAAGGGTCCCAATCTTTAGTTAAAAAAACAACAAGAGGTAAAAATATTGTACCGACCGCTGTTTTAATACCAAATTGAAATCCAAGAAAAATAAGACCGGCAATAAAGAGGGGGATATTTAACGCCCATTGAACGTAAGCTGGCTCCCAATTCAGTAGTCCCTTTAAAATCGTAGAAATACCGCTTACTCCGCCTGACGCCACCTCATTTGGTAATAAAAAAACATTAAACGTAATCGCGACAATTACCGAACCACTGATCACGGCCAAATATTCAAATAATTTATCTAAAAACGGATTTGCGGGCTCTCCGCGTCTTCGCTTATTACTCTTCACCATCTAGTTAACTCCCTTTCTTAACAGTATGTGTAATTTCTCCGAAAACATGCCGTTAAGGAGTATATCATGTCGAAAAATGACTGTAAATAACACTGCTATACCGCGGTGAAGGGACGGTTACCCCACCGTGATTCCGCGCAGTAAAAAAACTGACGGTAATCGCCAGCTTTTTGAATGATTCAATTAGTTAATTCGTGAACGCAAATACGAATTAATAAACAAGTCAAGATCACCGTCCATTACCGCATGGACATTTCCCATTTCGGCATTCGTCCGGTGGTCCTTTACCATTGAATAGGGATGAAATACATACGAACGAATTTGGCTTCCCCAACCGATTTCTTTTTGTTCCCCACGAATTTCAAGAAGCTGTTCTTGCTGCTCCTCGATTTTCTTTTGGTACAACTTTGCTTTTAACATCTTCATCGCATGATCGCGGTTTTTTATTTGTGAGCGCTCCGATTGACACGTCACAACTATATTTGTTGGAAGATGCGTAATACGGACCGCTGAATCAGTCGTATTGATATGCTGTCCTCCTGCCCCACTCGCACGATAGGTGTCAATTTTCAAATCTTCGGTTCGAATATCAATTTCAATTTCATCATTAAATTCCGGCACAACTTCACATGAAGCAAAAGACGTATGACGGCGACCCGATGAGTCAAACGGCGAAATCCGCACGAGACGATGGACCCCTTTTTCCGCTTTTAAATAGCCGTAAGCGTTATGCCCCTTAATAAGAAGCGTCACACTTTTGATGCCCGCCTCATCCCCTGGAAGATAATCCAACGTTTCCACCTTAAAGCCCCGTTTCTCTGCCCAACGCGTATACATTCGCAGTAGCATGGAACCCCAATCTTGAGACTCTGTCCCGCCTGCACCAGGATGAAGTTCTAAAATGGCGTTATTTTTATCATACTGTTCACTTAAGAGAAGCTGTAGCTCAAAGGTACTCAATCGTTCTACTAACTCTACCAACTCCGATTCAAGCTCCGCTTGTAATTCGGCATCGTCTTCTTCTTTTACAAGTTCGTATGTTACTTCTAGGTTTTCATGTGTTTCTTGCAACTCATTGTACTCATTTACGAGTTCCTTAAGCCCGTTCACCTCATTAATAACACCTTGAGCGGCTTGTTGATCGTTCCAAAAATTTGGATCAACCATTTCTTCATCTAATTCAGCAATTCGAGCTTCTTTGTTTTCGAGGTCAAAGAGACCCCCTAAAGTCCGCTAATTTTTTTGCTGTATTTTCTAATTCTGCTCTCATTTCTGCTAGTTCCATTGCAATCACCTCTTGATTTATTTTATACCGAGACTTTCCTGGCCTCTCTTGGAAAGTCATTTTTCTTAAGAAATCCTGTATTTAGCCACCGAACCCATTTTTTCACTGTTCCTATTTACTTTTTGGCTATTTTCACAATGTTTGTTGCTTACCGTACCCGTCTATGAACGGTGATATAGCTTTGTTTCGGGGCATTTTTTCGCTTTTTTTGATGTGAATCACCTACAAAACGGTGGATTCCATCTAAATTTAGACTAGATAGCAACCATCTATACGAAAGGGCCTTACTTGATAAAAGCTGAATCGGGAAAAATCCTTGTTTTCCGCAACAGTGTATTTACCGTAAAAATAATCGAATGTGGGCATTTTTTGATCAAAATCACTGAAAAATTGGAGGACCTTATCCTCTAGTAACCGCGCGTGCGAAAGAAGTCTTTATCAAAGGCTCTTTTCGCATACTTTATTGTTCTAGCATACAAAAAACGGATGGAAACGCTCTATTCTTTCCTCATCTCAGATTAAAAAAGATGCAAAAAGATACCCAAAGTCAATCTCCATCACGATAGGAGGGCAAATTCAAAAAATCACAATCTTTGTGAAAGGCTCTTTTCGCATACATTGTGGCTATATCACCGTTTACAGACTAGTTCGAAAGCAACAAACTATGCGAAAATAGCCTAGTAAAACAGTCTTATCAAAAACCAGTATGGTGCTTGGCTCGTAGCCAAACACCATACGCGGTCTTATCCGTGACAGTTTTTATATTTTTTCCCACTACCGCATGGGCATGGATCGTTACGGCCGGTGATTTCATCTTTACGAACTGGCTGGCGTTTTTTGACTTTTCCATCGCCTTCTTTAGGGTTAACTGCTTGACCTTTAGCCACTTCTTGACGTTGGAGGTTGTTACGAATCTGAGCTTTCATAGCCAATCTCGCTGAATCTTCTTCAATTGCTTCAATCATCGCTTCAAACATGATGAAGCCCTCATTTTGATACTCGCGAAGTGGATCATTTTGACCGTAAGCGCGCAAGTGAATTCCTTGACGAAGGTGATCCATCGCATCAATATGATCAATCCATTTCGTATCTACAGCTCGAAGTAGTACAACTCGTTCAAACTCACGCATGCGCTCAGAAGACATCTCTTCTTCTTTCTCGTTATAGCGAGTGAGTACTTTTTGGAAAATATATTCCGTCATCTCATCTGGATTTTTCCCCGTTAAATCAGCAATCGTAATCTCGCCTTCTTGAAGGAGACTCGCGGCTGTATAATCTACTAATCCTTGTAGATTCCATTTTTCCTGATCTTCAGCTAGTGATGCATGAGCATCAACCTGTCTTTGGATCACGGAGCGTAGCATCGTTTCCACGATTCCACGTAGATTTTCTGAATTTAAGACCTCGTTCCGTTGTGCATAGATAATCTCACGTTGCTGACGTAAAACATCATCGTATTGAAGCAGTTGTTTACGAGAATCAAAGTTATTTCCCTCTACTCGCTTCTGCGCACTTTCAACCGCACGACTAACCATTTTACTTTGGATCGGTTGGGAATCTTCCATCCCTAAGCGTGCCATCATCGATTTCATATTATCCGAACCAAATCGGCGCATCAATTCATCCTCCATCGAGAGATAGAATTGTGTCACCCCTGGATCCCCTTGACGACCTGAACGACCACGAAGCTGATTATCAATTCGGCGAGACTCATGACGCTCTGTACCGATAACAGCTAAACCGCCTAATTCTAATACGCCTTTACCCAGTTTAATGTCTGTTCCACGACCCGCCATATTTGTCGCTATCGTAATGGCTCCAGGCTGTCCCGCGTCTAAAATAATTTCGGCTTCTCGTCCGTGATTTTTCGCATTTAATACATTATGTCGAACACCTTTTTTCGTAAGAAGCTTGGAAATGAGTTCAGACGTTTCAATCGCGACTGTTCCGACTAATACCGGCTGTCCTTTTTCAAAACGTTCGGCAATATCCTCCACCACTGCACGAAACTTGCCTTCCATCGATGCATAAATCAGATCAGCGCGGTCATCACGAACAATCGGTTTATTCGTCGGTATCACAATAACATTCATATTGTAGATATTACGAAATTCCTCTTCTTCGGTCTTTGCCGTACCGGTCATGCCTGCCAGCTTTTCATACATACGGAAATAGTTTTGGAACGTAATCGTCGCCATTGTCATGCTTTCATTTTGTACTTCAAGGCCTTCTTTTGCTTCAATCGCTTGGTGAAGGCCATCACTGTATCGGCGTCCCTTCATTAGACGACCTGTGAATGAATCAACGATCACGATTTCGCCCTCTTGCACAACATAATCAACATCATTATGCATGCTGACATGTGCTTTTAACGCTTGATTTATATGATGAAGTAGCTTTACATGACTTAGATCAAATAAATTTTCAATATTAAAGGCCTTTTCCGCCTTGGAAATACCGTCTTCTGTTAACAGAACACCTTTTGTTTTCTCATCATACGTATAATCACTATCTTTGCTTAACATCCGCACAAACGCATTGGCTTGAACATACAACTGTGCCGAACGAGCGGCTTGCCCTGAAATAATGAGCGGCGTACGCGCTTCATCAATCAAGATGGAATCGACTTCATCAATCACTGCATAATTTAGTGGACGCTGTACTTTATGCTCACTATAGAGAACCATATTGTCGCGAAGATAATCAAAACCAAATTCATTATTCGTTCCATATGTAATATCAGCTAAATAAGCTTCTCGCTTTTCCTCTTTAGTTAAAGAATTTAAGTTCAACCCTACCGTTAATCCTAGGAATTCAAAGAGATTACCCATTTCTTCGGCATCACGACTGGCTAAATATTCATTCACGGTTACAACATGAACGCCTTTTCCTGAAAGAGCATTCAAATAAACAGGCATCGTTGCCGTTAAGGTTTTACCTTCCCCAGTTTTCATTTCAGATATATTCCCTTCATGAAGGGTAACCCCACCAATGAGCTGTACGGAATATGGATATAAACCAAGAACACGACGGGCCCCTTCACGGACAACCGCAAACGCTTCGACTAATAAATCCTCTAACGTTTCGCCACTTTGGAAACGCTCTTTAAATTCGACCGTTTTCCCGCGTAGCTCTTCATCGCTTAATCGCTCCATGTCTGCCGCTAGCACATCAATTTCCTCGGCAAATTTTTCTGCTTTTTTTAATTCGCGTTTATTGCTATCAAAAACTTTGTTTAAAAATCCAAGCATGTAATAACGCTCCTTTGTTTAGTCTTACAAGATGTCGTCAAAGAAATTCGACCTATTTATATTCTTGTAAATAACTCACAATCTTTCTTCTAATATTACCACTTCACCATAGGGGTGACAACTTATGAAATACAATCGATTGAGTCTACAGAATTTCGTTTTTTTGTCTAAAGGAAAAGAAATTAAATTACTACATTGCATACGAAAAAAGCCTTTAAAAAAGGCATACCCCTTAGGAGCATGCCTTTTCATGAATCATGAAGCTGATTCGTTTATGAAGGTTGAATCGCCAATCCTTCTTTTTGGGAAAGTACATCATCCATAACTTCCACCATTTCTTTGCTTTTTTTCGAAATGGATTGTGGGGATACGTCAAAACTTGATGCAATTTCTTTTTGCAGAAGATTCACGTGTTTCGGTAAATAATGTTTCACCGCTTCCACCATTGCTGCTGCGTATACGTTCGGATTACGCATGGATGGTTGTGCTCGTTCTAAATATTGTTGAAGAAGGTCACTGACAAATTCTACTTGTTCTGCTTCTTCGCTGTTCGCTTCAAGATAAGTTTGCAAGGAAGAAAGGGCCGTTTCATAGGAAACCTTATTAAATTTTGATTTCCCCTTAATCTTTGGCTTCGCACCGACCGTTTTACTTACTTCATACGCTTCGAAAGAATGAGCGACGAATTCGAAAAAGTGATTCTCTACCTTATCTTTTACATTTTTTTTAGCATAAGCGGTCAGTTCTTCCCCTAATCCAGGGAAAATAAAATATTGCCCAAATAATGACTGAGTTTCTCCGTATGAAAGAACCACCCCTATTAAAAAGCTATTCTTCGTAATATCTGAATCACTTTCTTTTACGGTAACAAATTCACCTGTCAGTGAGTTCTCTACCGTCACAAATCCATCACTGATACTAGTCACTGTTCCTGCAACAAAGGGCGCCTGCTTCCAAGCTGCCACACTCTCCTGTGATTGTGGACGTAGAATATTGTCCACATATTTATCGATAAACGCGTTAGCCAACGTTTGATTTTCTGTATTTTTATAAAGAAATAGAGACCAAATGGTAAAAGCCATTTCATAGATTTCTTCATCTTTTGCAAACCACTTGTGATTAGCAAAATAAGTTTGATAGCTCTCAGCCATATCTTCATTAATTTTCGTGTAAACACTCTCTATCAATTGCATTTGCACCGTATCAAGCTCTGTATGAATAAGATCCTGAACGGAGATACTCCCTGTTTTCCCACAACATTTTTTGTATTTTTTTCCACTGCCACAAGGACATGGTTCATTTCTACCTATTTCCATCTTTTGCTTCATCCTTTAATTCTGTCTTTTATCTAGGCTGTTTTCTTAAAATTTCTAGCTTTTCGTATCAGTTTATTATCTAAGAAAATCATAACCTCTCTATCATAAAACAAATAGAGGAAAAGAAAAAGGAAGTTGAGGTCGATACAACATTTCTTGATTGGAAATGGATTATCGTTTCATTCGTTCTGGGGATAACTTTCTTATTTTCCCTTGCTAAATGTTTTATTCTGGATAACTTATCAATTTGCATTGTTATACACGGGTATTTGTGGATTACTTCTGAATTTTCTGGATAACTAAGTATTCCGCTATTTTTAAAAATGAAAAAAACTGAAAAAATGTGGATAAATTCATTTTCAACATAAAAAAGAAGCAGACTCTTGTAAATGAGTCTGCTTCTTTTAGCTACATCATTTAATTTGTTTCAATTAAACCGTATTTGCCGTCACGGCGTTTGTAGACAATGTTCGTTGCGTTAGATTCAGCATCTGTGTAAATATAGAAGCTGTGACCAAGCATATTCATTTGTAGAATCGCCTCTTCACTATCCATCGGCTTTAAGTTAAACTGCTTTGTACGAACAACTTCCATTTCTTCGTCTTCTTCGTCAGCAGCAGCAGCTTTTGCGCCTTCCATAATAGCAAAAAATTCTTTTGGACTACCATTCTCACGCATTTTACGGTTAATTTTTGTTTTATGCTTACGGATTTGTCGCTCTAATTTATCAATGATTAGGTCAATTCCTGCGTACATGTCTTCATGATTTTCTTCTGCACGAAGGACGATGTTTGGCATTGGAATCGTGACCTCTACTTTAGTAGTTTTGTCTGGATAAACTTTTAAGTTCACGTGTACATTGGCATCAGGAGTTTCATTAAAATAACGCTCCAGCTTTCCAACCTTTTTTTCTAAGTGCTCCCTAATTGCTGGAGTTACCTCAATGTTCTCGCCACGTATGTTATAAGTTAACATGTAAACTCCTCCTTAAAATAAAGCTTATTTATATAATTCTAGTTTACCCTCGAAAATCCTTCTTAATCTTATTAAAAATTGTGTCTATTTATTGTAGAAATTGTAGATGCGTGTTGTAGTTTGTTGAGAAGGTAGAAGGAAAACACACTTTACTCTTTTACAGTTCTTCATAATGATGGAAATTCCTTTTTCGAAAAAATCCCAATAATAACTTTTGATCACATTTAAGACTAGAAAGGAGATTGGCTCGAGCTGAGCACCAAAACGTCTTTTTTCCTCACAAAAAAAAGAGCCATCATCATCGCTCCTAATGTTTAACATAATGGATTAGATGCTCTTCAACAGAAAGCTTCCAAGTAAAAAAAGCCGGAAAAAGGCTACTTTCTATAATTTTCTGCTTATTTCCACCCGCTAGGACCTGTCTTACAAAGTCTTCAACCTCACTAAAACTTTCGATCTCGCTAACAATTTCTTCATCGTTTTGAAAATAATGAACTAGTAATTGATTACTTTTGCTGATCTGAGTCAAAGCTGAAAAAAGGTCCAGCAGCATCAAATTCGCTTCCTTCTCTCTTTGGTTCTCGTAGGCTGAAAGAATATACTGAAAACCTTCTTCCATCGTATCCAGCAGGTCGATATATTGCCGACACACCACTAATTGCTCTTCTGTTAAACTAACGGTCTCTGTCATACTCCTCACCTATTTCTTTTTATCATAAAACATCCCATCATATTGAAGTGATTCATATGGATTCACGTACTTTTGCACGGATGTCTTCTTCTTATTTAATCCATTACGATCGCGGTCGATGGCTGTTTTGACAGACTGCATCTCACTCTCAATCACTTTATTCATTAGAACGATTTGTTGACCGAGCTTTTTTTCATCTCCTGTAAAAGGAGGCTGAATGGCTGTCAGTATAGATTCTCGTTCATCCAATAGCGAGGTGAGGTGATCAATTTTGCTTTCACGCTCACCTTCAGACTTGACTAGATCATATAGCTTTTTCGTGAGCTGATAGCACTCCTTGATCGCACTCATTACGCTTGCCCACCCGTATGTTGCTGCTTTCGGTTTATCTGAATCACTTGCTTCCAAGTATCGCGAAACTCGGTCACTAGCCCCTCAACCTCTTCCAGAATCGCCACATCATTTTTAATATTAGCAGTAATTAATTGACGGTTCATATAGTCATACATACTCATAATATCCTTAGACATTTCGATATCCATATTTAAGGTCACCATTAATTCACGGATGATATTCTGGGTTTTTTGGATATTCGTATTTTTCAATTCGACATTTTCATCTGTCATCGCTTTTTTGGCAATATGAAGAAACTTAAGACAACCATTATAGAGCATTAACGTCAGTTCGCCAGGAGAAGCCGTGCTGACTGAATTATTTTGATACGTTTGGTATGGATTTTTGATGGCCATGGTGACACTCCTTTTCATTTCTTTAGACTGCTTTCGCAAAGATTGTTGCTTTTCGGAACAGAAAAGATTCCTTGATAGTAATACACTACAGGTCATCTTTTCGTATCAATGGGTCGTTGAGTTTAGAAACAAGGACGATTTACATCCAAAATTTCATCCTATAGCAACAATCAATACCAATAGAGCTTTTCTTAATAACTAAATTGCTGCATTAAATACGTTGCTTGTGAATTGGCTTTTTGAATCGCTTTTTCCATTGCGGTAAATTGTCGCCAATAACGATCTTCTATCTGAATCAATTTATCTTCAAAACGATCAATCGAATCTTCAATACTGTCTAAATTCCGCCCGAGTGTATACGTGCTTGTTGTACTAGTGGCTTTTCCGGCACGGACTTCGATGCCCCTCATTGTGTCTTTAATACTATCACGTAGACGTCTTGCTACACCTTGTTCCTCTGAGGTTGCTCCGTCTTTAGCAAATAAATCATAAATAGCATTAGGATCCTCCGAAATCGCTTCTCGCAACTTCGCTTCATCAATAATTAGCTTCCCGCGATCTAGATAATTACTCGACGGTTTGATGCCAATATCAGACAGCATTGTATTGGCAATCCCACTCACTGGGGAATTTAAATCTAAACGCATGCTATTCACGCCACGGGATAAAGTCGAATCATTGCGAAGCGTTCCACTCTTCGCTTTTTCATCCCAAAGCTCGATTTCTTTTTCTTCCATGCCTTCTTTCTGTTCGGCGGTTAAGGGTTGGAAGTCACGGTATTTTTTTTCATTGATTTCATCATTCACTTTTTTGATGACCTCATTGTATTTATCCACAAATTTGACGACGGTTTCTAGGATGCTATCAACATCCGGTGAAGAGCTGAAGGTGACATCTTTCGTTGACGTGTCTTTTAAGGTGAATTCAAAGCCATTTAATTGAAATGTGTTTGAAGCCCGTTGAGTAGCCAGGCCATTATAGGTAATTTCAGCATTTTCACCCATTGTTTTAGTTGCATCTCCAGCAGATAGCTTCATTGCAGAAAAAAATGTGCCCGAATCATCCGTTAATGTAATATCACCTGCTCCGGTATTTTCAGCTGAAACGGCGATTTGTTTTGTGTAGGAATCAAAAAATACACTCACGCCAGATTTTGCATTAACATCTGAGATCACATCATTTAAAGATTTTTCCGCTGGATCAAATTCTAATGTATAGTCGATTGTTCCAGAGCCATCCTTGTTAGGTGCATTAATCGTGATTTTTTGTGTGCCCGTAAGCCCTAAATCACTGAGCTTGACGGAAGAATCCGTGATGCCTGTATCACCACCAATCACTCTTGTAGAAGTCGCCAATTTATCTATTTTAATCGTTCCCGAAAAATCACTGCTTGAACTTAGGTTTTTGATGGCAAGGCTATCTGGATCCGAAATATTAATATCTTTTTTAAGATACGTCGCCTTCCGAAAGACACCGTCAAAAATCATCGTATCAAACTCCAGGAGTGATTTATTCATATCCCGATAATCATCCCGCTGCCACTCCATGTAGCTTTTCTTTTGTTCTAATTTATCTAACGGAATTTTTTCCGCTTTCATTAAGTCGCTTATAATTTGATCGGTGTCCATCCCAGTGGCTAACCCACCAATTCTTATTCCAGCCATACTTTCACATCCTTAAATCTTCTTATCGACGATTAAGCCAACGAACTCAGTCATCGCCGCATACATATCTAATAGTTTTTTCGGTGGTACTTCACGAATGACTTCATTCGTTTCGTCGTCAATAATCGAGACAAAATACTCTTGTAGTTTTTCATGATATTCAAATTTTAACGATGTAGGTGACGCATGCAAGAAATCATTCATACTATCGACTATTGATTCAACCTGCTCTTTTGGAGGCAATTCAAGTTGTTTAGCTTCCTGTTCCTTTTTTAAATACGTGTTTGATAACTCAGCCACTTTTTTCGTTTGCTCATTGGGCTTCGTTTCTTGAAAAGTAAATGATGTAGCATTCATTCCAACTTTATCAATCATACGCTCTCCTCCGATTATCCGTTTCTATCTACTATTATTATCGGATAAATTTCTAAGTGGTTTAGTTTTTGAGGGAAATATTTTAGGGAAGGGTAGGCGTTGGATAGTTAGTTGAAGTTGAATCTACAGATAGATGGAGAAAAAAACTATTTTTTATTGATTACTTCGATAAGAAGATACGCCAATAAATATCGAACCTCCCTTGCAAATATTGTCTGTAACTAGAAAAGAAGACCCTCAGATGAGAGTCTTCTAGATTCAAGGCTACTAATTAACGAAGTAATTGAAGAACACCTTGTGGGTTTTGATTTGCTTTTGCAAGCATTGCTTGAGAAGCTTGAGAAAGAATAGATTCTTTCGTTTGGTTCATCATTTCCTTCGCCATGTCTACGTCACGGATACGAGATTCCGCTGCAGTCAGGTTTTCAGAAGATGTACCAAGGTTATTGATAGTGTGTTCTAGTCGGTTTTGATTCGCACCAAGTGAAGAACGCTCTTCTGACACCATTTTTAACGCACTATCAAGAGTAGCGATAGCATTTTCAGCTCCGGCGGCTGTCGATATGTCAATACTATCTATCCCTAAGCCATTAGCAGTCATATCATTAATTGATAGACCCATAGTTTGTGATTGGTTTGAGCCTATTTGGAATTTAACTTCAGTTCCTGTTATTTCAATATCGGTAGCAGTTACGTCACCAGCACTATAAGCATCATTTACTGTTATTGATAACTCACCAGATCCAAATGTAAGTGTACCCGCGCCACTAGCCAATTCATTTGACACTAATGTAGTTGTGCCATCTGTTATTGTGTATGCATTTGCTGATACTGTTGTACCATCCCCTACAGTCAAAGTCCATGTGCCTGCATCTAAACCACCGCTTGTTGATGCTCCAGTCACACCAGCCACAGCTAAAGCAGTTGAATTGGTAGTTGTCTGGTCTACCGCAGTACCTAGAGTACCATCAAGTAGTTTTTTTGTGTTAAATTCCGTTTGATTTGCAATTCGATCAACTTCTTCAATTAATTCTGTAACTTCGTCATTCAATGCTTGTCTATCGTCATCTGTATTTGTACCATTAGCAGCTTGAACAGATAGCTCACGTACACGCTGAATAATACTGTGCGTTTCATTTAACGCACCTTCAGCAGTTTGAATCATTGATATACCATCTTGAGAATTACGAGATGCTTGGTCCAATCCACGGATTTGTCCACGCATTTTTTCAGAGATTGCTAAACCAGCTGCGTCATCTCCTGCACGGTTGATACGAAGACCTGAAGATAGTTTTTCCATTGATTTTGCGCCAGCGTTGTTCGCACTGTCTAATTGACGATACGTATTAAGTGCTGCGATATTGTGATTAATTCTCATGTTAATATTCCTCCCTGAATGTAAAGCTCACATCCTTGTGAGCTATCATGTATTGTGGAAAGAAAGGTCGGCCGCTCCTCTCTCCCTTACACTACTATTATCGTCAAGGTTCGACTATGTTTAATAGTTTTCGATCATTTTTTTTGAGATTTTTTGATTTTCTCATATTGTACGGTTAAGAAAAAGTTATTCATCATCATTCATGAGTCAAAAAACAGCCAAGCCCCTACTTAGGGGCTTGGCTGTTCGTTATCAGAATAGACTGGGTTTCCTTCTTAAGAAGAGAAATCAAATGGAATTCAGCCTATTTATGAAAAGTATTTGGTATAAGCTTAGAAAGATCACCCACATTTTTAGTCGCTTCGCTGTTTTCAGCTTGAATACTCAAGTAAATTTCTTTCCGGTGAATTTCAACTTGCCTTGGAGCATTAATGCCAACCTTCACTTGATCACCTGCTACCGACACAATAACCAATTCAATATCATTTCCTATTTGAATGGCTTCCCCTGGCTTTCGATTGAGTATTAACATCCCCTCACTCCTTCACCGATGCTTGCTCATTAAAAAGAGCGTGCTTCGTTTGATAGGTAGTATCATTTAAAATGACTTGCTTTGCTTTATTAGTTTGTCGATTAATAATTAGTGGCGCTTGCAGATTAGCGGTGGATTTCGAAAAAGGCTCCTGGACCGTTAAAATGGTGTAAACAATCACATCTGCCTCGGACTGAATGTCTAGTTTTTCCACAATAGAATCATCGAGTTTAAAATCATAATCAGAAAAAAACTGAAACGGATTCGTGACAATAAAGGCTACGGACGAGATGTTACAGGATTGAAGGACGAAAAACACATCATTATCTGGCAATGGTAGCAGGATAAATTGAGTTTGTTCTGGAAAGCCTGGTAGTCCGTTCCCAAACATTAAAATTTGGGTTGAATCAATTACCGTTTCACCATGGTATTGCGTTTGTATCTTCATTCCTCACATTCCTTTTCCTTAAATTTCTTGCTCATAATTGATTCCTACAAATTTCAAATGCTCAAAATCAATCGATAAGCTTTGATGATTTTTCATGCTCACGGTTGTTTTCCCAGGAGTATAATCTATTATCGGCGCATTCACCTTTGTATTATTTATAGGTTGGTTGATTTTGGATGAAATATCCACTCTTCCCGGTTCAAATTGAATCTTGACTGAACCATGTGGCGGAATCCAGCCAATATTAAAATCATGCTCTGGCTCTTCTCCGTTTCGTTTTGCAATCGAAGCAATCGCCTTTCCCCCATTTTCAATCCTCATCAATTCATCGCCATCCGCTGCATCTCTTGCCATTCCATTTAGCGCTTCCTGAACACCTGCATCTGCAGCTTCTTCAGCTAGACGAAACACGCTTTTGAAATTCAGCGCTTCCCATGCCTGCGTTTGATTAATCGTTAAACGCGAGGGCGTAACGCGAATATCCAAATCAGCTTGTGGTTGTTGCTGACTTAACTCTGCTTTTGGCTGCTGAATCGATTGCTGTGGTTGTACGATATGTAATTGAGTTTGAGCTGATTGAGATTGGAGCCTTATTTGTGGTAATAACCTCATCGAGTCACCCCCTTAATCTGAAATGCGTAAGTAGCTACAAATTGACATTATTAATGGCTCTTTTTATACGAAAATGGGTTTTGGTGCTGATTTTGACACAAAAAAGCACCCTCCCTAAAATAGCTTATCCGTTTTTTTGAAATAGGACACAGAATTCTTTATTGTAGATTACTTGTTATCACCTGCACTTTCTCATAAAGGGGATTGTGAAAGGGAACAAAGTCCAAACAATACCAATTTCCACTAGATGCATCGCCATGTCATCATTCAAACAGTGGAAATGGTTGTTAACATGTGTCTCTTTCAGCACTAAGATCATCTATCTTAGCACCTACCTTATCATCGTTGACTAAGAGGATTCATGTTAAACCGATAGACCCCATTTTCATCCATTGCGGTGTCTGACAGGACATGGGGTTTCGTATACATTGTGGCTATTTCACCTGATTTTTGATTAAATCTTCCATTTCACGTTGATTTCCATCAAATATATACGAAATGATGCCCGAAACAAAGCTATATCAAAGTTTATAGGCTGGTTCGAAAAGCAACAATCTTTGCGAAAACAGCCTTATTAATAGAAACAAACTTTCCTTCCTTCTAAAAGAAGCTATCCAGATGGAATAGCTTCTAACGTAAAAAGTCTAATAATGTCGGTTGAATAATTCTCGCGCTTGCACTTAAGGCAGCCCGGTGCACACTCTCCTGCGTTTTAAGATCGGTAATGGTTCGTTCCATATCAACATCTTCATTATCGGAAAGAACACGAGTCGCGGTTATCTCTTGCTGGCTCAGGCGGTCATCAATCATCTCTAAGCGATTGTAGCGAGCACCTAATTCAGAACGTTCCGCTGATAAAGTACTCATCACATCGTCTAAATCCGAAAGTAAATAATCGAGTGAATCCGTTGCCCCTCCTTTTAATGCATCTTCAATCCCTTGCACTGTGTCGAATAGCTTTTGACTGAAAACATTGGTGGGCGTGACATTGGCCTTTAAATAAACACCTTGAGATACTTCCACTTTGTAGTCATCAATGACTGAAGTATTCAAATTATCTGCTACAATTGGTGGGTTTTTCTGCTTTATCGGCGACGTTTCCACATCGGTACCGTGGTAAATATATCGTCCAGCGATTTGTGTTTCCGCTGTGTTCACTAAATCCAATTTAATTTGCTCAATTTCCGTTGCAATCGCCTTTTGATCCTCTGGACTCAGTGACCCATTCTTCCCTTGAATCGTCAATTCCCGCACACGCTGTAGTCCGGAATTGGCTTGTTCAATCCCTGATTCAGAGTTCTCCGTCCATAAATACAGCTCAGAAAGATTCCGCTTATACTGTTCAATTGACGTTAAATTGGAGCGATAATACATCCCCTTCATCGCCACTACCGGGTCATCGGACGGCTTAGTAATCTTCTTCCCCGTTGAAAGCTGATCCTGCAGAGCGCCTAATCGATTATAGCTTTGACTTAAATTGGAGAGCGAGTTATTCGCTAGCATATTTTGTGTGACACGCATCCTTATTCACCTACCTATCTTCCGCCGGTACCCATACCGTTAATAATTTTATCGAGCATTTCATCCGTTAATGTGATGATTCTGGCACTTGCATTATACGCATGTTGAAATTTAATCATATTGGTCATTTCTTCATCCAACGACACCGAGCTGACCGATTGCCTACGCGTATCTACCGCACTTCGAAGCACCTCTGAATTGCTGGATAACCGAACCGCTTCCTGCGATTGAACGGCCATATCGCCAATCATCGATTCATAGTGAGATTTAAACGTCGTCGGATTAGCCCCATAGTTTAACGGAAGCTTGTCAATGACATTGGCTAGTGCGGTAATGTTTTCAGCATTACCCATTGTTGGATTAGCTGTTGAGGCACTCGCAATATGATCTAAGTTTTGCAGGATACCTGCTGATACTTCCATTCGGCTGGCAAAACCAGCTTTGTTAGTAGCATCCAAGTCTGTATTATTTTGATCTTTAAAGAAATCATAGGACGGTACCGTATTATCCATCATTTGAGCAGGTGAAACCCCAGCTTGATGTTGGGCATTGAAGGCTTCGGTAAACGTAAAGGCGAGATTATCGAGCTCAGCTAACATATTGGCATACGAACCTTGAATATCGCCATTTTGGTCGACATAGCCATACGACTCAATTAACCCTTTTAATTTCCCAATCGATTCAAAGCTAGCAATCGGCATCTTTTGATTGCCCACTTCAATTTCATTGACAACAGAAGTAGTAGAATCATAGTTTACCTTAATCGAATTGGCGCCATCCTTGCCTACTAGCATCGCTGAACGTAAATTGGTCTCACCGGAAGCTAAGTACACAATCGCCCGCCCTTCCGCTAAGGGACTGGCATTTCCACCATTTGCTTGGTAGCTCACCTTAACATCGACAAGCTGAGACAGGTCATCGATTAAGCGATCTCGTTCATCGTATAAATCATTGGGCATTAAGCCATGTGGTTCAACATCGGAAATTTGGTTATTCAGTTGATGAAGTTGATTTAAAAGGGCATTGACATTTTTCTCGGTTACCGAAAGTTCATTCTGAATATCCTTTTGAACACCTGATAAAGAGGATGAAATATAATTAAAGGTTTCTGCGACGGCTACGGCACGCTGTCTCACAACCGAACGAGCACCGTCATTCGTTGGATTCACCGCTAAGTCTTGTAGGGATTGCCAAAGTTGATCCATTGTTTTGGCTAAGCCTGATTCAGATGGTTCGTTCATGACTTCTTCCATCTTCTTCAGTGACTCCATTTTCGTTTCCCAATAACCGAGCTTATTATTTTCACCCCGAAATTGCACATCCAGGAATTGTTCTCGCACACGCTCAATCGATCCCGCTTCCACTCCTGTCCCGACCTGTCCTGGAATTTGTGGACGGTTCATGCTTGGGGCTGGATAAGGAGAGGTTTGCTCGAAATTCACTCGCTGACGTGTGTATCCAGGTGTATTGGCGTTTGAAATATTATGTCCCGTTGTATATAGGGCACTTTGCTGTGTATACATGCCACGTATGGCCGTTTCAAGGCCATGAAAGGTTGATACCATAGATGTTACCTCCGTCTAAATTATGCCTGTGAATCAAACATCGAGCGCGATGGAGCTTTGGGCTTCGGTTGATTTGGGCGAGAATAGGTTGCTGTTTGGTTTTCAGGCTGCATCATAGATAAATTAAGATTCACAAATTGCAGTGATTGGTAAATCAATTTCTGATTTAATTCATTCCGTTCCTGCAGCTCGACAATTTGCCGTAATAATTGATTTTGAGCTTTTTGTAATTGTTCCGTTTCATATTCATCTGCATATTCGAGGCAATCATTAATCGTCGGAGCATCGTTCGCTGACGCACCTTTTTTATCAAGAAGAAAAGAAAGTGCTGCTTGTTGACGCTGTTTTTCCACCGTTTGAATGGCAGCCATATGCTGTTGTTCATCCTTTAACAGCTCATTCAGTTTGTCGATATTTCCTTCTGTGACGATGTCGGTCTTCTTCACAGAGAGGTCAAACATGCGTTGATGAAGCTTTGTTAGTATGGTTAGTGAAGTTAACAGCGGCGTAAGCGACATATCAATTCCTTCTTTCTGCTAGGCTTTTAATGGAATATATCCTGATGAGAAAACCAGCACTCTTTCCGAAAACAGCCTTCTGTCGATTAGTTAAAATGATTGATAATACTTGGCAATGCTTGTTGCAACGGCCTTATGATCTACTTTGTACTGTCCGCTTTCAACAAGTTCCTTCAATTGATTGACCTTCACTTCACGCTCTTTAGAAATCTTCGATGCTTCTCTCATTTCCTTTGCCGCAGAAGAAATTTCCACCTTGTCTTGAGGCGCTTTTTTTGTGTCAGCCTGATCTATTTTATTCATTTGCTTTTGATACGGATTCACACTATTGATTCGGTTTGGATTAATCTTCATGTTAATCCCTCCTTTATTTACGTTCAACCTCTATTACTAATTGTATCGGTCACTGTGGTTAATTGTTTAACTATTGCTCACGATTGATCGTGCGATACGTTTCTGTTCGACGTTCTTGTTGCTTTTTCATGCGTTCCTGCTCTTCATTAAAAATTTGCAGATCTTTTGTGATCTCTCCTGCACAATCCCCACAAAGTTTTCCTTCTTTGATCAGTTTCCCGCAGCGTTCACATGGATAGCCCAGATTTGGAAAATGCCGAACATTCAGACGTCCTTTTCTTACCCATTTATGCAGCAGGGCTTCGTCAACGCCGGTTTTTTCGATAATCATTTCTGGTAAGGCCGAACGGTTTTCGCGAACGCGGAGAAACTTAGATACTTCTTCAAATTTCTTCTCTTCTGTTCGGAAACATGCGTCGCATACTTCACGAAATTGATTTTTGACATAAATGGAACCACAGTTCGGACAATTTAGTATTTCACTCATTTTTCTTCCCCCAATAATTACTCGTTATGCTTATTATCGGAATAAAAAGGAGAAAGGTTAAGCCTGTATCGAAAGTTTTCTAGCCTCTTACTAAAGTGACGGAACAGACATGACGAGCCCCAGAATTCTTTAAAACTTTAGCCGCCTGTCTAAGTGTTGATCCTGTCGTATAAATATCATCTACAAGCACAATTTTCTTCCCGGCTATACTCAGTCCTCTTTCAACCAAAAAGGGGTTCTCTATACTCATTCGTTCTTGCTTCGTTTTTTTCGACTGTTTTTCACTCGTTTTTCTCGTCAAAAGGGAAGAATACTTTAAATCTTCAAGCATCCCTTCCACCTGATTAAACCCTCTTTCATAAAGACGCTGCGAACTAACAGGAATCGGCACAAGCTCATCGTAGGAAAAAGAAGCAATTTTTTTCTTCATAAGCGGCCGAAAGAAGCAACTAAGTTCGTAATCACCGCGATACTTATATTGAGCTAAATAGTTCTTCATGCTCTCGTTATACAAAAAAATGGACCTGTTTTGTGACAGAGTACCGGACCATTTATCATGACTCTCCCACGCTATGCAATCTGGACATCTACCAACTTTAGCAGAATCCTTTAGCAGGCGACTACAAATATCACATCCGTATTCTCCAACAAGCTCGAATGAATTCTGACACTCCTCACATAGCGGACGCTCCTTTTCTTGAAATAAAAAACTCGACCAAGTTAACGTTTCTCTAAAGGATTGATGACAATAAATACATCTCATTGAAAATAGCCCTTTTTCCTTGCCACTCGGTTCATGCTCATAATATGTAATAATGCCTTTTCCATCTCGCTACTCTTCCCGTAATGGAAAAAAGTAACCTCTCCCATTGGATATTCCGCATCCCGGCCCACTCGTCCAGCAATTTGGACCAGCGCACTTTCGGTAAAAATCGCTTGCTCTGCGCCAATTACTGCGACATTGAGATTGGAAATGGTAATCCCTCTCTCTAGAATGGTCGTTGTTATGAGCAACGGAATTTCGCCTCTACGCAGTTTTTCAACCTTTTCTTTCCTATCTTTATCGTTAGCATGTACGGAGAGAATATTCTTATGTAACGCCTGAAAGAGGGGAAGTGCTTTTTCAATCATGTTTACTGAAGGGAAAAAGATAAGCGCTTGTTCTTCTTTTTGTAACTGATTCAAGACCCACACTTCTACTTTTTGAGGGAGATTATTTTGTTTTAGTTTCTTCTCCCAATTTCCACACCAGCTGAATTTGGGCTGTGGAAGCGGGTGACCATGATACCGGGCGGGGATTTTTACATGTGGAGTTCTTTGCCATTTTTTCGTTGGCGTAGCGGTTAGATAGATAAAGGCCGCATTCTGTTTACTCGCTTTTTTCACTTCATAATGCAGACTCTCATCGTAGGAAAACGGAAAGGCATCAACTTCATCGACGATTATTACATCAAAAGCTTGATGAAACCGGAGTAATTGATGAGTGGTCGAAACCATCAAAGAGCTCGTTGACTGGTTCTCCCCGCTCCCTCCATATAATCCAACAATTTCAGCGTTCGGAAAAGCTTGTCTGAGGCGGGGCAATAATTCTAGCACAACATCCGTTCTAGGTGTAGCAAGACAAACCTTCATCCTGTTCTTTAAAGCATAATGAATACCAGGGAAAAGCACCTCTGTTTTTCCTGCACCACAAACAGCCCAAATTAGCCGTTGACTTCGTTCTTGAATCGCAGAGATCATCTGCTCTGACGCATCCCTTTGACCAGATGAAAGAGTTCCCTTCCAAGCGATTTTTGCTTGTTTATCCGGCCCAACCGGAAAGTCTCCTCTCCATGAAAGCAATGCCGTACATGTAGAAACACGTCCCATCATGATGCATTTCCGGCAATAGGTGCACATCTCCTTGCAGCGTGCACACTCAAAGCGGGCGAAGAGTGTTTTCTCCTTATTCCCGCAGCGCCTGCATTCCATGAGAGTATTTTTCTGACGGATGCCCTTCTCCCATAAAATATAGCCTGCAAGATAATGTTCATAAAGAAGTTCCACCGAGAAGGAGAGTTCATCCATCAACAACGCACGACCGGCAAGAGTGCTCTGTAAATTTTCATCAAAATGGAAAGTTTCATCTTTGGGAGGAGGTTGGGGCAGTTTTAAAGCGGTGAGTGGTTGAGGTGGTTGGCTGTTTTTTGCAAAAGGTTCAGGGATAAGAAGAAAATTTTCTATACAATAACGCAAAAGCATCACTCCTTTCTAACTTTACACAACTATTATTTCTACCTCCTTCGTTTAAATCCCTTTATTTAGGTGATTTTATCTTCATGAAGATTGAGATTCCCTTGATTTCTCGCATATATCTCACATTCCTCATGAAAAATTATCCAAATATTATTTTTATGAAGGATACCTCCACTTTTTCTAGAACCTTACAGTAATGATGAAAGTGGAGGGTCAAATTATGGTGAATCAAGTACTTACGTTAGACGTGGGACCATCACAACTATTGTCGAAATTAATGGATGAAATTCAGTTTGAAGAAAAGATTAATGAGTCGGTCGTTTGGGATCAACAGCGCTGCGGCCTGTCCCCCCGGTACCCGACTCAAGGCGTTGGTTCTAAACATCCTTGGCCAAAATTCTCCTCTCTATAAGGTCCAGGAATTTTACCAAAAACAAGATGTTGAACTTCTCTTTGGACCGGATGTAAAACCGGAACAGTTCAATGATGATTCGTTAGGAAGAGCCCTTGATTATTTATACGAAGCCGATCCGTGGAAAGTCTACACCCCGTTAGCCTTATCGACCTTAAACGACCACCCGCTAAAGCAGGTGGATTTAGACATAAATGTCACCGACTAAAGTCGCAATTCAAGACTCAAGTCTTCTCAAAGTACCTAAGCTGAAGCATACTGAATTTGACTAAACTCACTCCTCAATCTTGAATATA